>CAZWPP010000001.1:0-39359 GCA_964635335.1 uncultured Erysipelothrix sp.
AAAAGACGAATAAATCGTCTTTTTATGCTTTTACAACTTCTGGATATTCAATACCATGTGTTTCAACTGTAACACTGGACATTACAACATCTTCAAGCGGTTTATCTTGACGGTTAGTTGCAGTCGAAGCGATTGCATTGACAACATCCATCCCTTCGATGACTTTCCCAAAGGCTGCGTATTGTCCGTTTAAATGTGGTGAATCCTTATGCATGATAAAGAATTGCGAACCTGCTGAGTTAGGGTTCATTGATCGTGCCATCGATAAGACACCTGCGGTGTGCTGTAGATCATTTTTAAATCCGTTAGAACTGAATTCACCTTTAATTCCATAACCTGGACCTCCCATTCCTGTTCCAGTAGGATCGCCCCCTTGAAGCATGAAACCATTAATGACACGATGGAAAATTGTATTGGTATAAAAACCTTGTTGGATTAATGAAATAAAGTTATTGACTGTATTCGGCGCAATCTCTGGATAGAGTTCAGCTTTAATTACATCGTTGTTATTGATGGTAAATGTGACAATTGGATATTTAGACATAGATTCTCTCCTTTATGTTTTTTTAACTGTGATATCAATCAATATGATATAATAATTCGGGAAAGAAGGAAAGTATGGAACTCAAATTACTTGTACAACTCGTAACCATCGCTGTTACATTACTCATTAGTATCTTTATCTATAAAAAATATAAATTAACAAAATACCAAGCAATGATTTTTATCTTGTTGTTTCTATTTTGGTCAGCAATTATTATCGTTAGAGCATATCGTAAATCATATGCCAACAATCCAGTTGAGATTGGTGGATTAGCCCTAGGGGCTGCTGCAGCTGCAACTATTGCGAGTGGTTATGGATTTATTTCAATTTTCGCTAGATTTTTAGTCTTCTATTTCTCTGATGTCTTTAAATCGAGAAAACTGCTCATATCGTTTGGTCTTGTTTTAGTAGCTATCACTAGCTACTGGGTATTTATTTCACCAGATTACTATTCATTATTGTTTAGTTCTCTCGCATTGGGAGTTGGCGCAAGCATGTTATCGTTGTTTAATGTCTTTTTCGCTCAAACCTTTGAGGCTAAAGATGCTATGAAATCAGTATCTATTTTATCGATCGCACCGTTATTAGCAGAATTTGTAATGTCTTTATTTCAATTTGCTTACACTGACAAAACTAATACAAACTATGGAATGCTATGGTTATTATCAGTAATTTTATCAGTTATTGCTTTTCTCTTTATGATTTTTGTCAAAGACAACAAGCCACCAAAACAATCCATGTCTAAAGAAAAATTCAAAACCATCATTAGTCATAAAAACACTTGGTATTTTGGAGTAGTTGGAATTTTAGTCTCACTAGTAAAGTTTGCTTTGTCTGGATCAAATACAATTACATATTTTCAAACAGATATTGTAGCAATGAATGATTTTATGGTAGCCTATTCTGATTTCTTATATGGAATTGCTCAGATGATCTTTGGTATTCTAGCAGGGCTTTATTTTGCAAGCAAGATTGGTCTGAAAAAGACATTACTGCTAGGGGTAGCTTTGTCTCTTTGTTACAATGTCGTCTTACTACTCACTACCGACCCTAACATTCTTTTCTTTACTCAGGCATTAGGGGGAATGGGGTATGGGTTAACGTATAACTCACTCATTGGTCTTGCGATGGAAAGTGTAGATCTAGATTTGAGAGATATGAGTATGGCAATCTTTCAAACTTTCTTTGCGATTGGTATTTTTTATGGTGATCGCATTTATAAAGATATTCTTAAATTATTGGGATCAACTAAAGAGTCAATGCATTACAATCAAGTTTTTATAACAATCTTAATAATTACCATTGCTTTATACCTAGTTATTCGTTTTGGTATTAAGACAGAAAGAAAGGATGAATCACTTGAAAATAATCACACAATATAAAAAAGGACAACCGATTCTTGAAAATATAGATATCTATACACTCAGTGTCAATTCCTTAAGCTCACATCAACCTGAAGCAATGGAAATTAATGAACTCCTTATTGAAATGAAAAGACTTCAACAAGTAAACAAAAGAGTGTATCTTTTTATTAATCGATTTTTATTTGAACCCGAATTAACCAATGCGATTGAAATCGTTAAGATTGTGATTCAAGCTGGTATCGATGGACTCATAGTTAATGACTTTGGTTGGAGTATGATTCTTCAAGAACTAAACTTTGATAAAGAAGTAATTCTTCAAACCGATACAACTGTTACGAATTCTTTAGAAGCAGCATCAATACTTGCAGAAGGGTTTAACAAAGTAGTGATTGCCCGAGAATTAACAATTGAAGAAATTATTGAAATGGCTCAAGATTTAGGTGAACAAATCATTGTTCCAATTTTTGGTCATCAAATTATGTCTACTTCACGACGACTATTATTAGATGCTTACGGTAATGAAGTAAATCGTGTTTATAAGTCCAATCGCTTCTATCATTTGAAAGAGAGTACTCGACAAGATCCCTATTTAATTTATCAAGATGATACGGGGACTCATATTTTTGATGGAACCATTCTATGTGGGTATCACGAGTTAAAAACGCTTGCTAAGAGTGGATGTAATTATGTCCTTCTGGATTCATTGAATATTGATAGTGACATGATAGAGATGGTATCTACTTCCATTAAAGCAATTCTTAATGGTCAAGATGCAGATACTGAGTTTGAGAGACTACAAAATAATTATCCTCATGATGTATTTAGTAATGCCTTATGGTTTAAGAAGACAAGTGATAAGAAGGTGGCAAATGAATAAGATAGAATTATTGGCACCTGCAGGTGATTTGGATCGATTAAAAACAGCGGTCTTATTTGGAGCAGATGCGGTTTTTATTGGTGGGAAGCAGTTTTCTTTGAGATCAAGAGCTTCTAATTTTGATCTAGATACAATTCAACAGGCAGTAAAATTTGCCCATCAACACAACAGTCGTGTTCATGTAACCGTCAATATGATTCCACATCGGGATGATTTGTTTGGGTTAGATGAATATTTAATTGCTCTTGATACTATTGGAGTTGATGCAATTATTGTTGCTTCTGTGTATATCCTTAAACGGGCAAAAGCTTTAACGAAGAACCTCGAGATTCATGTATCAACACAATACTCTATTACAAATTCTAAAACGATTGATTTCTACAAGAAACTTGGTGCAGATCGTGTCGTTCTTGCAAGAGAAAATACCCTGTCTGAATTAAAACTTCTTAAAGAACAAAGCAGTTTACCTCTGGAAGTTTTTATTCATGGGGGGATGTGTGTGAACTATTCTGGTCGATGCACACTCAGTAATTACATGACTTTACGAGATGCAAACCGAGGAGGTTGTGCTCAATCTTGTCGTTGGAAATATGAAATATTTGATCAAGATATCGCAATTAGTGATGAAAAAGTATTATTTTCAATGTCTTCAAAAGATTTAAATGCAATGGATGTCTTACCTGATTTAATTGAGATGGGAATTGCTTCATTAAAAATTGAAGGAAGAATGAAGACAGAATACTACATTGCGACGATAGTTAGTGCTTATCGTCGAGCGATTGATGATTTGTATTTAGGAACTCTTGAAAAAGATGATGTTGTCTCTGCGGCAAAACGAGAATTACTCAATGCAGAAAATAGAGAAACATTCTCTGGGTTTTACTTGTCTCAACCTAATCGAAGTGGTCACCTCTATGGAGTCAATGGAGCGAATGTCAATCAAAACTTTGTAGCTAAAGTGTTGAGTTATGATATAGATACTCATCTTGCGACATTAGAAATACGAAATCACTTTTCAAAAGATGATGCGTTGGAAGCTTTTGGACCACATTTAAGACCTACATCTTTTGTTTCTACAAAGATGATTAATAGCGAAAATGAGCTAACGAATCGCTTCTTTAAACCAATGGAAATTGTTACACTTGAAATACCTTTTGTTGTTTCAGAAGGTGATTTCATTAGGAAGACACTATGATGATTGTTGAAGGAATAATATCTGTTAAAGCAGTCCTTGAATCCAATAAACGAGCTATTCAGCGTTTAATGATTCAAGATGGAAAACGCAGTAAAGACATTAATTACATATTACACTTGGCTCATACTCAAAATATTCCTATTGAGTTTGTTTCAAAAGAAATTATTGACTCAATGACACTAGGGAAAACACACGGAGGAGTTCTTCTTGAAGTAGGTAGTAGGGTATATGAACAACTTGAACACAGTCTAGATTCCAATTTTATGTTGTTACTTGAAGGAATAGAAGATCCTTACAATCTAGGGGGTGTTATTCGGACAGCTTATATTGCAGGGTGCCAAACAATTCTCTTGCCTTATCGTGAATATGTTACAATGGAGATGACCATTTTAAAAAGTAGTGCTGGATACAGTGAACGTCTAAAGATTGTTTTAATATCAGACTTTGAAGATGGATTAAAACAACTTAAAACTTCTGGATTTACGATTGTAAGTGCTCTTAGAAATGAACAATCCATAAACATGTATGATAGTGATTTGAGTCAAAATGTCTGCATCTGTATTGGTGGAGAAAAAAGAGGACTTTCAAAAGAAGTAATTGACCAAAGTGATATTTTTGTTGAAATTAAGTATCCGATTGCAGCACGAAATGCCTTAAGTGCCTTTTCAAGTGCTAATATCTTATGTTTTGAAGTGGTTCGTCAACGAATGAGAGGTAACAAACATGAAGGTTAAGTTAGTTCAAATGAATTCGGTTCAAAACCAGATTGAAACAAATTTGGATTTTGTGTTAAATGAAATAGAAATTGCTAGAGGTACCTGTGATGTCATTGTTTTTCCGGAGCTTTGTTTGTCTTCAACCATGGCAATGGATAATTTTGAAAACCAATACTTTATTAATGACCTATTGGATGCAAACCAAAAAATTGTTCAAGCAAGTTCAGGAATTCGTGTGATTTGGGGAAATGTCGATCAACAACAAGGACTATTAATTAACTGCGGTTATGTCGCCTATAATCAAGCAATTGTTTTTCAAATCAACAAGATGTTTAGTGCAACAAGCACTTTAAGCTCTATTAAACAGTATTTTGTAAACACACCACAAGAAACAGCTAAAACATTTATGATTGACGACACGATTTGCTCACTCTTTATTAACCATGATATGAGAGTGTTTAATCACAATAAAGTTGATGTAATTTTCCATTTAGATAGTCATTATTATCGTGCACAAGATGATCAACAAACTTTCTTAAATTATGAACTTCGTGAAGATCAAGTGTTAGTTTCAGTGAATGGAGTTAACATTGTCAATAATGGTAAGCACATAGCAATAAATGATGGCGGAAGTTTTGTGATGAAAAATGGTATCCGAGAGTTACTAAATCAAGAATTTCAAGTTGAATCACGACTCATAGACACTAATCACATTGTTCCTACTCCACTAAAAAATAATCGTCTGTTTCTATCTTTGGTAGCAATGATAAGAGAAATGGATCAGCAACTTTTTCCATTTAAACCTCAATGGATAGTGGGGGTATCTGGAGGACTAGATTCCAGTGTGACTATCGCATTGTTGAGCTATGCTTTAGGGAACAAACGTGTTTTAGGTGCAAATCTTTCTACCAAGCACAATTCCGATAGAACAAAGAATAACGCAAGGTTTATTACTCAAAAACTTGGGGTTCAGTTAGTTGAAACAAGTATAGAATCTTTAGTTAATGAGACACTAAGTTCAATGAATGATTGTGGATTTAATCAAGTAGAAGGGCTTGCGTATGAGAACATTCAAGCAAGACTCAGAGGGCATTTATTATCAACACTTAGTTCTTTGAACAATGGGTTAGTATCCAACAATACTAACAAGATTGAAAGTGCTCTTGGATATGGGACCCTTTATGGCGATACCATAGGAGCGATTGGATTCTTAGCAGATTGTACGAAAATGGATGTAGTTAAGTTAGCTGTTGAAATAAACAAAGTGTATGATCAAGAGATTGTACCTAAAAATTTAATACCAGTTGAAACAGAAAAAGGATTAGCGTGGGACTTCATGCCAAGTGCAGAACTTGCGTATAATCAAACTGATCCGATGAAGTGGGGATATCACGATTATCTAGTGAGTCGTCTACTAAAGGGTCACTCACAACTTGAAGAAATACTAATGGATTATAAGAACAAAGGACTTCAAACAAGTGAGATTGGAAAGTATATTAAAACCTACGGACTTGAGGATCCTAAAGATTTCATTGATGATTTATTATGGGTAATTAAGAATATGAATCGCAATGTCTTTAAACGGATTCAAGGGGCACCTACACTCGTGGTTTCAAATAAAGTAATCGGACTTGATAATCATGAAACTCAAGGTCCGCTTGTCTTGTCATCTAAAGCTAAACAGCTAATAAAGGAGATTGAAAATGTTTAAAAAAATAGTATTGGTACTGATGACTTCTTTAATTTTGGTTGGATGCAATACTCCAACTGAAAAAGAACCTGAAGTTAGAGTTCCAAAAGCACTTGCAGAATTTGATAAGCTACAACACTTAACTTTTGAAGAAGTTGATAAGTTTTATGAAGAAAAGAAGAGTGGTATTCTCTATTTTGGTTGGATTGTTCGTTGTGGCGATTCAATGAATTTTCAAGAGAATTATCTTGAAAATAAACTTGTAAATAATCAGGAACTTAAAAACAATATTTATGTGGTGAATCTTGAAGTTGAAAATCCAGATGGACTGATGAATAAAGAGTTACGGAAGACTATGGATGAGAAATACGGGGTGGGGTATTCACCTACCATACTTCTAATAAAAGATGGTGTTGTTACAATGAAATCTGAGTGGCAAGTTAAAACAAGTGATCCAATTACCGCAATGCCTAAAACTGAACTTGATGCTTTCTTTACAGCAGCTGGTTATACTAAGTAAACTCTGCTAAAAAAGTGCATCCTATATTCAAGAATATAAGGTGTACTTTTGTGATTTTTAACGCTTTCTAGAAAGAGAACATGAATAATTTGTGTAAGTGATCAAAGAAAAGGACTAATTCCAACAATGTATAGGAATTAGTCCTTCTGTTTTTTATAACCTTTATAATTGTTTGTTAACCGTGAGCATCCATTACTCTTACTTCAGTTACTTCCAAGATTTCGTCCATAAGGATTGCTTCGATTCCTTGTTTAACGGTGACATCTGCCAACCCACAACCGATACAAGCACCTAGTAAATCAACATATACTACACCGTTTTCATCAATGTGATTGAAGGCAACATCCCCACCATCGCTTTGGATATAAGGTCTAATCTTATTCAATGTGTAGATTACTTTTTCTTCTAATGTCATCATACACCTCCTTGTTATAAATATTATAAACTAAAAACAATCAATTTGCATCCGTTTGTATCCTTTATTCTAGTTGAAAGTTATAGTATAATGATACAAGAGGTGAAGCGATGAACTTACTATACAAAAAAAATGACGTTGTCGAAGGGATAATTACCAACGTAACTAGTTATGGAGCATTCGTTCTAATTGATACCAATACTAGTGGACTTATCCATATCTCTGAGATTACTGGTGGATTCGTAAGTGATATTAATCATTTTGTATCAACCGGTCAACGGGTTTTTTGTCGTGTACTTTCGGTGGACGAAGACAAAAATCAACTGAAGTTAACACTGAGGAATGTTTCGAAAAAAACCAGTCCGAGGACTCAGCGAAGAGAAAGGGTGTTAATGAACAAAAAATCATTAGTTCCATCTTCATCAATTGGATTTAAGTCATTGAAAGAGAAAATGCCAGAATGGATAAAGGAGAAACAAAATGTTGAAGCTTAGTTTAGACCATGTATTAATGGATGTTCAATGGGATGATTATCAGTCAAAAGTGAGTGAACTTCATCATCAAATACTGAACAAGACAGGAAAAGGCAATGACTACTTAGGTTGGGTAGACTGGCCGTTTGAATATGACAAAGAAGAGTTTGTACGCATAAAAAAGGCTGGAGAAAAGATTCGTCAACAAGCGGATGTTCTACTTGTATGTGGTATTGGTGGATCGTATTTGGGTTCAAAAGCAGCTGTTGAAATGATTAATGGTCACTATAAAGAAGATGGTTTAGAGTTGATTTTTGTTGGAAATACTTTTTCATCTACAGAAATCGTTAGAGTTCTTGACTACATCAAAGATAAGGAAGTAGCAATTAATGTTATTTCTAAATCAGGAAGCACAACCGAAACCGCAATTGCTTTTAGAATCTTCAGACAGTTTGTTGAAGAAAAGTATGGTTTAGAAGAATCCGTTAATAGAATCTATGTTACAACTGATAAAGAACGTGGTTTATTAAGACCTTTAGTAAACGAAAGAGGCTATGAATCCTTTATAATTCCCGATGATATCGGTGGGCGTTTTTCTGTCATTACCGCTGTTGGTTTACTACCTATTGCTGCTGCAGGAATTAATATTGATGACATGATGAAGGGCTTTATTGATGGTAGGCATGATTTTTCAAAAGAAAAGTTAGCTGAAAACCCAGCGTATCAATATGCACTGTTACGTCGTTTGTTTCAAGAACAAGGAAAAGATGTTGAACTTTTTGTTACTTATGAACCACATTTAAGTTTTATTGCTGAATGGTTAAAACAACTAGATGGAGAGTCTGAAGGAAAAGAAGGAAAAGGGTTATTTCCAGCATCGGTTACAAACTCAACCGACTTACACTCCATGGGTCAATTTGTACAAGAAGGAACAAAGTTATTGTTTGAAACAGTGATTACTACTAAAAATCCTTTAGCTGATATGAATTTTCCAGTTGATGAAACCAATGCAGATGGGATGAGTTATTTAGAACATAAATCACTTCACTGGGTTAACCAACAAGCAATGCTTGGAACACTCGAAGCACATACTATTGAAGGTGGTGTACCAAACATTCTAGTGGAACTCGAAGACAATAGTGCATATAGCTTTGGTTACATGGTGTATTTCTTCTTTATGGCTTTAGCGATGACTGCTTATTATTTAGATGTAAATCCATTTGATCAACCAGGTGTTGAAGTTTATAAGAAGAATATGTTTAAGCGTTTAGGAAAAGAATAATAGAAATAAATTTGAAATAAAAAACAACTCTATTGATGTGGAGTTGTTTTTTTTGGTGCTATTTATTTATTTGAGCACTTGATTGAAGACCTTCAGTCATTGCATATTTTAGTTCCGGAAATTCTTTCAGAGTTTTGAAATCAGCATGATTGAAGTCTGTATCATTTGACTCATCAATTAACCAAAACACATCAATGTGTTGATCAGGGTTCGTAGCGTTATGATCCTTGACAAACTGTTTACCGGTTTCATAGTCCATTAGATAAAGAGCAGTAGAGAATAAGTCCCCAAGCGTTGAATCTTTCGTGTAGATTGTAACACTTCTAAAATGAAATCCTGGCATATATGTTTCCATATCAATTAAATGAGAAAGACGTCGATTGTTTTCATCTTGATACATTCTTTGATAATCACCTGAAGTTACGAGTGAACCACTTTCGCTGATATTGAACAACTCAACATTCTTATCTCTAATTAAAGAGGGATAAGCAATACCAACAACCCAAGGTGAGTTATCTGGTTTGCTATTAATAACTCGAACGTTGCCACCACCGTTGATAATCCCGTATTTTAGTCCTTTGGCTTCAAGGGTAAGAGCTACTTGTTCGACAGCATATCCTTTAGCAATGCCCCCCAAATCAATGGAAGCACAAGATTCTGTCAGATATAGGGTATTTTTATCATCATCAATTTCTAAATAATCCCAACTGATACAAGCAGCTGCTTGATTAAGTTCTTCAGTCGTAGGAACTTTTCCTGGTTCATTGTTTTGATTGAGAAGCATTCCTTCTTCACGATAGTTATGCCAGACTTCTAACAGTGTACCAGCAACTGGGTTAAACTTCTTCTTTGTGTACTCATATTCTGACTTTGACAAAAGAAGGACATCAATTAAATTCTGATCAACAACAACGGGTTCAAGCCCAGCTTTGTCATTGACCATTTTCGCATTATTAACACCTTCATAATCGTTATAGATGTCAAAGATGGCATTGTATTTTGAAAATTCTGATTTCATGAGTTCAAAGTATTCATTGAACTCAGCTTCATTTTCAGTATAAGCAAGAAGAGTTATCCCTGTATTAAATCCTGAAGTTACCGTTGTGTTTTGATAACGTTGGTACTCAGGTTTTTTGTTTGTTTGACAACCTACTAATATGAGTAGTGTCAATATAATTTTTATAGTTTTTTTCATAGTATCACCGAATGTGATTATAGCATATTCCTTGACAATATAATACAAAAAGGTATTTCAAAATAAAGTTAGCGTGGTATAATATTAAAGTGTTGTGGAATGTACAACAAATATAAAGAGGAAGGATGAGGTTATGTCACTATTATTAGGACCAATGCGTAAGCATATACATGGCTATAAAGAATTGACAGATCATAAACCTGTACTAGTTTGTCCAACACCTGAAGTGGTAGCTATTCCACTTATGGCAATGGGTAATCCAAATGTCGAGGTCTATGTTCAAGAAGGTGACCGTGTCTTAGTTAATCAAAAGATTGCTAGTCGTAACGATCACTTTGTAATCCCACTGTTTTCTTCAGTTTCTGGAACCGTGAAAGGATTTAAAGAAGAATTTCATAGTTGGGGTGGAAGAAAGGCAAAACATATTCTTATTGAAAATGATGGGAAATACGAAGCTGTTGCGCCAACACCATTAGATGACAAGAAGGCAACAAAAGATGAAATCTGTGAACACATCAAAATGATGGGGATTGTTGGTTGTGGGGGAGCAGGTTTCCCAGCTTATATGAAATATCAACCGATGAAACAAACAGATGTGTTGATTATTAATGCTGTAGAATGTGAACCATACTTAACAGGGGACTACATTACTGTTAATTCACATCTCGAAGAATTAGTTCATGGAACAAATATTTTACAAAAAGCAGGGAATTGCTCAAGAGTACTTGTTTGTATCAAAGAAGATAAAAAAGAATCGATTGCGAAACTAAGAGAAGCTTTCAAAGAATATCCTTCAGTAACAGTTCGTCCAGTTCCTAATGTTTATCCAATGGGATGGGAAAGAACACTGGTTTATGAAGTCTTAAAGAAACGATATGATCGTTTACCAAGTGAAGTTGGTGCGATTGTTAACAACTCAACTACAGCAATTATGGTTAGTCGTGCCTTTAGAAAAGGGACACCAATCACATCGAAAATTGTTACTGTTTCAGGTAATGGAATCAAAGAACCACAAAACGTTGAAGTTAAATTAGGGACACCTCTAAAAGATGTATTGGATACTTGTGGTGGTTTAGTGAGTGATGCAGTTCATGTGTTACATGGTGGACCGATGATGGGTAAAGCAATGATTAATGATCAAGTAACTGTCAATTTCACTACAAATGCTTTAACAGTAATTATTGAAGAAAAGATTGATCCAATTGCTTGTTTACGTTGCGGAGCTTGTGTTGAACACTGTCCAGCTGGTTTAATGCCTGTGAAGATTCAAGATGCAGAAAAAGCGAAAAATTTAGATATGATGGCTAAATTGGATGCGAATTCATGTATTGAATGTGGATTGTGTACCTATGTTTGTCCTTCAAAAATTGATGTTACTGAAAATGTTCGTCGTGCAAAAAGTGCACTTCGACTTAGAAATTAGGGGGAACGAAAAATGAATTTTAAATATCGCGTGTCTCCTAGTATTAAAACCAGAAGAACAACATTACAAATAATGAATGAATTAACTCTAGCGTTACTTGCTGTGTTAATCTTTACATTAGTTTATTATGGTAGTGCATATGGTATGAACTATGTAGTGCATGCTTTAACACTTCTAGGAGCGTCCTTAGCAACAGCATTCGCAATTGAATTTGCTTGGGCAAAATTTTATAAAAAAGATGTCAAGAAATTTCTGTTAAGTAGCTATCCATGGGTAACTGTCTTAATACTATTCTTTACATTATCAATCAATACTTCAGTTTATGCTATGGTGATTGGTACTGTGGTAGCAATCGTCTTAGGTAAACTATTATACGGTGGTTTCGGACAAAATATCTTTAACCCTGCTGCAGTAGGACGTGCAGTTATGTTAACTGCTTTTGGAGCAAGAACGGTTGCTGATATGTCTACGTCAGCTACACCAATCTCAACTGTAAATGCACAAGCATGGGCAATCGCACCAGGCGGGTTTGACGTTTTTGTTGAACAATTTGGTGGATTAACAGGACTGTTAACTGGATGGCATCCAGGAGCAATGGGAGAAACACCATTTCTTCTCTTATTAGTCATTGGAGTTGTTCTAGCATTTAGAAAAGTCATTGATTGGAGAATTCCAGTCTTCTATATTGGAACAATTTTTGGAATTACAACAATCATTTCCTTATTCAGTGGAATGGACTTAACTTATGGGCTATTTCACGTTATAACAGGTGGAGCGATGTTTGCGGCTGTCTTTATGTTAACTGACCCAGTAACTTCTCCATTACATCCAGTAGGACGTGCTATCTATGCATCGGGAGCAGGGTTTATTACTGTTTTAATTCGTTTATTAGCAAATACTCCTGGAGGTGTTTTATTCTCCATACTTATTATGAACATGTTAGTACCATTAATAGATTATCTATTAGCTGGTAATCTAATTAAGGTTCAAAAGAAAGCATTAGGATCATTGGCTGTTTTATTAGTTGTCTTTGGTTTAACTAGTATCCTACTTGGTAATACAATGAAAGAAGCAGTTGCTTCAACATTAAAAGATGACAAACTCTTTATTATTGACCAAAAAGAAGAAGGAACATCAAAAACATATACACTCGAAACAAATGGTTTTGCTAATGGTGTAAACAACGTTGTAACTGTAACAATTACAGATGGTAAGGTTGACAAAGTTGTCTTTGACAAGAATGTGGACTCTGAAGGATATTCAGATCCAGCAACTAAACCTGAGTTCTTAGATTCCTTTAAGGGATTAAGTGATGTATCAGCAGTTGATACTTCAACAGGGGCGACATTCACTTCTAAATCTGTTCAAAAAGCGGTCCAATTAGCTTTGGATGCTTTTGGGGGTAAATAGATGAAAAAAGGAAATAATGTACTTAAATTAACTTTATTTTTAGCAGTGATTGCTGCATTGGCAACAGGATTATTAGCACTTGTTAATCAAATGACATATCCAGTTATAGAGGCCAATGCTGGGTCTAAAGAAACCCAAGCGTACAAAGATTTATATCCAGATGCTAAATCAATTGAAAAAGTAGAATTTACCGCAGATGCAGATGGACATGTTCTTGAAGCGTATAAGATTGATGATACAGCTTATGCTTTTAAAGCAACTGGACAAGGATATTCTGCACCAATTACATTTATTCTTGGATACAATGTAGATGGTAGTAACGCAAAATTCAAAATGTTACAAATCAATGATACACCAGGTTATGGTATGAAGTTGAATGAAACAGCATATTCTGAAGAGTATGCAGGCAAAACTACTTCTGATAGTATTCCTGTTGTCTCTGGAGCAACTGATAGTAGTAATGGTGTAAAAACTGCAGCTAATGCAGTTATCTCTGTCTTTAATTCCTTAACAGGAAATACAGGTGGACCTGTGGATGAACCTAAAGACGATCGTTTAGTTCTTTCAGAATATACAGAAGGAACAATTGTTGATAAAAAAGTTGAAGGAAATTTAACAACATTTACTGCAACTGGTGAAGGATTTGAAGGAATTAATAAATTTGATGTTGTTGTCAACACAGAGACCATGAGAGTTGAAGCGATTACTGTTGTAGAGTTTATTAATAGTGATGATTATGGTACTTCTGCAGGTGAACAAGCTTATTTAGATACATTTATAGGGTTTAGTTTAAAGGGATCAGAAGTTAAGGCAGATGCTTCAAGTGGAGCGACTGTTGATTCTAAGAGTTTAATGCATGTACTCAATGCGATTGCGATTGATTTAGGTGCAGATAAACTTGAACCAGAAAAAGAACCAGAGTTTAAGACTTCAGAATTTACTGATGGTACAGCAACTTTAACCAATGAAGAAGGTTCTCTTTTAACTTTTGAAGCCACTGCTGAAGGATTTGAAGGAGACAATACTTTTAAAATTGTTTTAAATATCGATACCAAAACAGTGGACTCAATATCCATTGTCGAATTTGTCAATAGTGATGAATATGGAACACCTGCTAGTGAAGAAGCTTATCTTGATTCGTTCAAAGGAATTAGTTTTGCGAGTGGTTCAGCAGGAGTGGATGCTGCATCAGGTGCAACAGTTGACTCGAAGAGTATCTTTCACGCACTAAATGCTGCTATTGAATTAGCTGTAGAAAAAATTGGAGGTTAATATGAGTCAAAATAAACCGAGCAAAAAAAGTATCTTGACTGCTGGTTTCTTAAGAGAAAATCCAGTCTTAGTACTAATGATTGGGCTATGTTCAACCTTAGCAATTACAACAAATATTAACAACGCTTTGGGAATGGGATTGGCTGTAATTTTTGTTTTAGTGGCTAGTAATGTCATTATTTCTTTGATCAGAAATATTACTCCGAAAGAGATTCGCATTCCTGTGTATATCGTTGTAATTGCGACACTGGTTAAAGTTGTCGAAATGTTCTTACATGCTTATGTTACATCGTTGTACGATGCTTTAGGAACGTTCTTGGGATTGATTGTTGTTAACTGTATTATCTTGGGTCGTGCAGAAGCATTCGCTAGTAAGAATGGTCCAGTTGATTCCGCATTAGATGGACTAGGCATGGGAATTGGTTATTCACTTGTTATTATTTTGATTTCTTTAATCAGACAAGTATTTTCTTCAGGACATTTATCATTGTACAATCCTTTGAATTTAGCACCAATCTTTGATGTTCAACTAATTCCTGAAGGATTTACAATTAGCACGTTTGCGACACCAGCTGGAGCGTTTATAACGTTTGCTTTAGTTATTGCTGCTTCTGTTGCTTACACCAATCATAAAAATGCTAAAGTAAAGGGGGTTAAGTGATGAGTGAATTATTAACACTAGCTTTCGCAGCTATCTTTATCGAAAACGTTGTTCTTTATAACTTTTTGGGGATGTGCCCACTTCTTGGAACTACTAAAAAGATGAGCAACGCTATTGGTATGAGCTTAGCGGTAATGTTTGTTATTTTCGGTTCTTCCGTAATGACTTACGCAATTTACCACTTCATACTAGTAAATGCAAACATTGTTTATATGGACTTGTTGGTGTTCATCCTAGTTATTGCTGCTTTTGTTCAATTTGTAGAATTATTTATTAAAAAAACTTCTCCTGCACTTTATAGAGCATTAGGAATCTTCTTACCATTAATCACAACGAACTGTGTTGTATTATTTGTGGCTTTAGAGAATATAAAGAATGGATTTTCTTGGTCAGAAATGTTAGTATATTCTATAGCAGTTCCAGTTGGATTTATGCTGATTATGGTTATCTTTACCGCTATTCGTGAACGTCTTGATAGTTCTGAGACTCCAGTTTCATGGAAAGGTGCACCAATTGCTTTAATTACAATGGCTGTTATGGCTATGGCATTTGGTGGTCTTGCAGGAATCATTTAATGGAACTCCTTATTGCATTAGTTGTCATCTTTACAATCTCTGTTTTTTATAGCTATTCACTTTCTGAAAATGGGTTAACACCTGTACCAGAAGGATGCTCAGATGCATTAATAGAGTGTAAATCATGTAGTGATATAAGTTGTGATCATCAAGGTCACTAAGAAAGGAAGATACTATGAATGAAATTTTAATTCCTATGGGCATAGTAGGGTTATTAGGAGCAATCCTAGGATTGGTCTTAGCGATAGCATCCCAAGTCTTCTATGTAATGGAAGATCATCGACTAGCTAGAGTTTCAGAACTTCTACCAGGTTATAACTGTGGTGCTTGTGGTTATCCAGGCTGCGCTGGACTAGCAGAAGCGCTAGTTACCAAAGAAACAAAATCAGTTAAACTTTGTAAACCAAGCAATCAAGACCAAAGAAATTCTATTGTTGAATTTTTAGCAAATAACGCTGGACCAGATGGAGATACAATTCAAGTACTAGGATAAGAATTAACTTCGGTTAATTCTTTTTTTAGTTTATTTTAAATAAAAAAAGAACTCAAACGAGTTCCTGAATTTACAAATGGGGTGATCGACGGGACTTGAACCCGCGCGTGCCGGAGCCACAACCCGGTGCGTTAACCAACTTCGCCACGACCACCATTTCAAGTGCCAATATATAATAACTCAAAGATGGAAATTTGTAAAGTAAAATTACAAAAAAGAGCAAGTTTTCTATTAAATAAAAGTGTCTATATTTTAATGTATCTTTGTTAATAATATCTTAATTTAATCAGTTGGATACTATCCAAATAAGATAGAAATTTAACCAAGGATACTTTAAACAGATTCTCTCTTAAACAGTAATCTTACTTGTAATATGAGATGTTGTATCATCGAAGCCTAAAAAGGTGATGTATCTTTTGTGAGGCTGAACAAATTAAAGTATGAATGTTTAAGAATAATCCATTGATAATACAAATTATTAGAAACCTTCTAACCCATCCTAAAAAAGGGAATCTTTTTGAAGCTATAAGCTAGCATCAGGTAGAGTAGTGGTGTTATCATGTGTCATGATTTTACGAATGTTTCAATTTCATCTGGTTGTATACACAAGAAAATCAGCGAAAATACAAGATTGTTTTTCATAATGATTTATGCTTATTTTCTTTCAACTGACATTACTTTATGATATTATAAGAAAGAAGTGAAGGAGGAGCTCATGAGAAAAGAAATATATGCTACTTTGCAAGTTGCAGATCATGAGATACGAATTTTGGTCGGTGAATTACACAATGGCCGTTTGTATATTCTAAAAGTTGAACGCGTCCCTCACACCTCTATTGTAAATAACGAAATTGTATCACAAACATCTATTGTCGAAGCTATTAAAAAGGCTCTTGTCAATATTGAAAAGAATGTAAAAATTAAAGTAACTCGTGTTTTATTAGTTGTTCCTTCGTTTAATTTGCAACGAATTAATCGTTCTCTTCATGTTGATATTAATGATCCATTAAATAGGATCCTTAAAGATAATATTGAGAATCTCTATCGTTTAGCACTGAATCAAAAACCAGTAGAGAATATGGAATTAATAAATGCTGAAATTTATCGTTATAAAGTAAATGGTGTGCATGTCTATAAAGTTCCGCTGAATGAAAAGGCGGGGCGTTTATTTGCTGAAGCAGACCTCTACTATGTCAATAGAAACATCGTTTATCAACTAGCAAGTATTGTTGAACAATCAGGGTTAGAAATTCTTGATGTTTGTGTTGATCAAATAGCAGTTGGAAAAGAAGCATCTCTTTATGATGTAAACAATCAACAATATATTGTTGCTATGCAAGTTGAAAGACAGGCAACAACGTTAGGACTTTTTTATAAAGGCCGTCTGATTCACAGCGAAATAATCGACGTATCCTTGGAAAAATGGACACAAAAAATAGTTAAGATGTTTGAGATTCCATACGAAGTCGCTGTGAGGTTGATGTTTAATAATATCGATTTAGACGCTAAGATTGTTCATACTGACCCCATTTGTTTGTGGTCTAAAGAGAAAAAGAACTATACGTGTTCTCAACAAGATTTAATGGATGTTGTTGGTGAAGACATCAATGAATTTATTGATAAAATTAAAGAAGCATGTCAAGACATCATTTCTACTAATCAAGCTCGATTTGTTCTAGTCGGTGAAGGGTCCATGATCAAAGGCATCAGTAATCGTTTAGCGAAAGAATTAAACTGTCAAGTTGACAAGTACTTACCAAGTACATTAGGTGCAAGAGATGGCTCACTAGTCGCTATGCTTGGAACTTTCTACAATCATATTGATCACAGAAATTGGCAAGTATACAAACAAGATAGTATTGATGAACACAAAGATTTAGAATTAGTAAAAAATAAACAAGATGAAAATAACATAACTAAACGATTAAAAACGATTTTTAATCAAAACAAATAGCGGAGGTTATCAGGATGAACAATTTAGATATGTATCAACAAGTAGCAAAAATAAAGGTATTTGGTATCGGTGGAGCTGGAAACAATGCCATCAATAGAATGGTTGACGACGGTCTTCAAGGTGTTGAATTTTATGTAGCAAACACTGACTTGCAAGTTTTAAACGTTTCACTCGTTAAGAATAAATTAATTCTTGGATCTGATGGTTTAGGTGCTGGAGGTAATCCAGAAAATGGCCGTCGTGCTGCTCAAGAAAGTGAAAATGAAATAAGAGAAGCTGTAAAAGGCGCTGACATGGTGTTTATTACAACTGGTCTTGGTGGTGGTACTGGAACCGGTGCTGCTCCTTTGTTTGCGAAAGCAGCAAAAGAATCAGGAGCTCTTACCGTTGCTATCGTGACCAAACCATTTGGTTTTGAAGGCAAACGTCGCATGAGTCAAGCTGAAGAAGGACTTGAACAACTTAGACAATATACAGATTCATTAATTGTTGTTTCTAATAATCAATTATTAGAAGTCATTGGAAGAATTCCTTTCAAAGACGCTTTTAAAGAAGCGGATAATGTTTTAAGACAAGGTGTTCAAACGATTACTGATTTAATCGCTGTACCAGCCCTTATTAACTTAGACTTTGCAGACGTCAAGAGTGTTATGCAAAATCAAGGAACTGCTTTAATTGGTATTGGGATGGCTTCTGGAGAAGACAAAGCAGTTGAAGCTGCTCAAAACGCTATTACCTCACCTTTACTTGAAGCACAAATTGAAGGTGCTTCTAAAGCTATCATTAACGTTACTGGTGGTGAATCGATTACTATTTACGATGCCCATGATGCTGTTGAACATATTCGACAAAGCGCTGGAAGAGATATTGATATTATCTTTGGGGTCGCAATTAATGAGCAACTCGGTGATGCTATTATAGTTACTGTTATCGCAACAGGTTTTGAACTTCCTGCTCAACCTGAAAAAGAACCGATTGGATTTAAGACAACAGTAACCAAACACATTGAACCTCAAGAGCTATTTGAAGATACTGAAGAAGATAATTCTATTCCTGATTTCTTTAGAAGAAGATAATAAAAATCTCATCGATAATCGATGAGATTTATTTATATGCACGATAATAAGAGAATGGAATCTTGTCACTCAAATCGTGTTCTTTAAGCATTTCTAGCATGATAAATGGATTTCTTAGTAGCTCTCTACCTGAAGCGACTAAATCGCAGTAACCGTCCTCTAAAGCGCTAATAAAGAGATTTGAATCATTAATAAGACCAACACCAATAGTAGGGAGACCTACTTTTTCTTTTATTGTTTTAGATAAGCCAAGTTGATATCCATCCTTAAGTTCGATCTTAGCACTAATGACACCCCCTGAAGAAACATGGACTAAATCTATCTGGTCCTTAACTTCAAGTAATGCATTAGCAACATCTTCAGGTTTTAGTCCATCTTCATGGTAGTCAGTCGCTGAAACTCGAATCCATAATTCTTTTTCTTTTGGCCAAACACTATGAATCGTGTCTAAAAGCTTTTTCAAGAATAGATTTCTATCAATTCCATACTCATCATTTCTTTGGTTCGATAGAGGACTTAAGAACTCATGGATTAAATAACCATGGGCTCCATGCAACTCAACACCATCAAAACCAGCTTTATCAGCTCGAATGACTGCTTGCTTAAATGCTTCAAGAATGTCGTTTATTTCTTCTTTAGACATTTCTTTATAAGGCATATATGCTTGATTTGACTCAACAACTGATGGAGCAAAATGCTCAGTGTTTTTAGTCGTTGATTTGCGACCAGCATGAGATAATTGAATCGCTATTTTTGATCCTTGTTCGTGAACTGCATCAACAATTTTTTTAAGAGGTTCAATTTGTGAATCATCCCATAAACCTAAATCATTGTCAGTGATTCTACCATTAGGAGTAACACCGGTAGCCTCAACAATTATTAAACCAACTTGTCCAATTGCTCGTGTAACATAGTGTGCAAAATGAAAGTTAGTCGCAAGTCCATCTTCATTGTGGACTTGGTACATACACATTGGTGCCATTACCAATCTATTTTTAAGTGTCATTGTTCGTAAAGAATAGTCGTTAAATAATTTCATTTTTTCCTCCTTGTTTATTATACAATATTTTAGGAAAGAATTGTATTATTTACTATTCAATAGCAAGGAGGTGAATCATGGGAACAGTCGTCATTGGTTTAGGTGTTGTAGCTGGAACAGCAGCAATCTACAAAATTTTAATGTCTAAGTCCGGTTCTTTATCAATATTTACGTTTCGTTTCAGTTGGGGAAATTAGCTCACTAGTTAGGATAGTTAATGAAAATAAAAGAATTACCTGTAAATATTCGTCCACGTGAAAAAGCATCTTTATACGGTGTAGATTCATTAACCGATCATGAATTACTGATGTTAATTCTACGTCATGGTAATAAACAAAGTACAGTCCATGATATTGCCCATCAAGTTTTAATTCGTAGTGATGGGTTATCAGCACTTGGATTTATGTCACAAGAAGATTTTATGATGATTCCTGGTATCAAACAAGCAAAAGCTTTAGAGTTAATGGCTGTCTTAGAATTATCAAAAAGAATGGGGAGGGCTTCAACAAAAAACTTATCAGTGATGGAAAATTCTAAAGGAATTGTAAATTGGTTACAACATGAGATTGGCTATGAAAAACAAGAATGCTTTCTCGTTATTCTTCTTAATGTAGCTCAACACATAATTGCTCACGAAATAATATTTAAAGGAACATTAGATAGATCACTCGTTCATCCTCGAGAGATATTTAATTTAGCAGTTAAACATCACGCAGCTTCATTTATTGCGGTCCATAATCATCCAGCAGGAACATTGATTGCAAGTGATATGGACATCATTGTTACACAATCACTTCAAGAAGCTGGAAAGATGATGGGAATTCCTCTTATTGACCATCTCATTGTAACCAAAAGTGGTTACCTTAGTATTTTACATCAATTTAATCAGTTTCAAATGGAAGACTCGTAGTTCTTCCATTTTTTAGTGTTGTGACTTATAATGTTTAAAGATAGGTGGCTTATGATCAAAAAAACAAAACTCAACAAATTTCTTAAAATCGTCTTAATTATGGTAGTTGGTCTTACTATCTTTTTTCAAGTGATAAAGCCAACCTCTGCTTATCAACAAGCAGATCTATTCTTTTACACAACACTCTCACGCGTTAAGTATATGTTTATTGATAATCCAATAAATGTTATTAAAAACACTGTTAACGATTATGTTTCTTTAAGTACAACGTATCAAGAAAACAAAAAACTTAGAGAAAACATGGTTGAAGCCCAACGACTCATCGATTTACTGAGTGAATCACGTCGTGATAATTTAGAGCTTAGAGAATTATTGGACTTACGAGAAACGATGACTCAAAACAGAGAAATAGTTGCTCAAGTCGTTAATCGCAATGCCCAATCCTTCAATGAAAGTGTCTTAATTGATGTAGGAGAAAATGCTGGCATTAAGCAACACATGGCCGTAATTACTCCACAAGGACTAGTGGGACAAATCAGTAAGGTCGATGAAAATACATCGGTAGTTAAGTTATTATCATCGCAAACGGGCCTTAATCAGTTTGCTTTAAAAGTGGTTATTGATGAATCAACAACCGTTGAAGCACTGCTAGAATCCTACAATCCACAAACCAATACGTATTCAGTTCGTTTATTAGATTCAACAACTGCAGTAACTGTAGGATCAAAAGTAATCACCTCAGGGTTAGGAAAAATTATCCCTAGTGGAATTAGTGTAGGTGAAATAACGGAAATAACTCAATCGCAGGCAAGTTTTTCAGTAATCTTGAAAGTAAAACCAACGGTTAATTTTTCTAACTTTAATTATGTTATGGTGGTAAGTAAGGATGATTAAAATAAAGAATAGTATTATTGTTTTGTTAATTGTCATGATGATTGAAGCTTATATTAATCAATTAATTATGTCGCGTGACTGGTTTAGTTTTTCTACCGAGTCATCACTTTCACTATGTGCATTTTATTTATTAGCGTATCGTCACATGAAAAAAGATAAATTTATCCTCGCAGTTGTGATGGGGATTGTTATAGAGTTATCCACTTATGATTCAAACCTCATTCCAATAGTTATGAGTATTCTTTTAGCTTATTTTGTCGATAGTATCATTAAGCGTTTTGGTGATTCATTACTTGAGAAATCAGTATCAATGATTTTTACTGTCCTGTTTTTTCACAGTGGGACTTATCTATTTAAGATTCTCTTTAAAATGATAAAAGTGTCATTCATTCATTTTGCGTCAACAACATTGCTAGTTAATCTGTTTTTTGCTTTGATAAGTACTTTTTTGTGTTTGTGGTTAGAATTATTGATTGATGATAGAATAATTAAGAAAGATTTAAGAAAAAGAAAACAAAGAGAGCATATTTCTCTTTTAGATAGGATAAAATAGATGGAAAAAATACTATTAGTCGATGGGAACTCCCTTGTTTTTAGAGCATACTTTGCGACAATGTCACAACGCATGAGCACGAAAGAGGGGCAACCTACCAATGCCGTCTATGGTTTTGCGAACATGATGACCAAAGCATTAGAAATAATCAATCCAAACTATTGTTTGGTCGCATGGGACACTGGTGACAAAACATTTCGTCATGAACTATTCACAGAATATAAAGGAACTCGAAAAGATGTCGATGAATCATTGATATCACAATTTCCTTTAGTTCGTAGTTATTTAGATCACTTCGTTATAAAACGATTAGAAATTAGTGGGTATGAAGCAGATGATATCATTGGTTCATTGTCACAAAGATTTAGTGATAAAAAAGTTGTAATATTAACCTCTGATCGAGATATGCTTCAACTTATTAATGAACATGTTAGTGTATTGCTGATGAAAAAAGGAATATCCGAGATGGAAGAAGTTAACTTGGAAGTTCTTAAAACAAGTTATGGACTTGATCCCAATCAAGTAATTGAACTTAAAAGTTTAATGGGCGATAGTGCCGACAATATCCCGGGGATAAAAGGGGTTGGTGAAAAGACAGCCATGAAACTGTTGAATGACTATCAAACCTTAGATGGAATATACCAGCATGTTGATGAACTCAAAGGAAAACTTAAAGAAAAAATAGTTGAAGGGCAAGAAATTGCTTACTTAAGTAAAACCTTAGCAACCATCATTACTAATGTTGACATAGACATCGAGTTAGAAGAATGTGTCATTGAGAAAGATGATATGTTGCTTAGTAAATTCTTTAGACAATACGATATGAACTCATTATTAAAACGTCTTGAATCTCAGAGTGAAAATAATCAACAAACTTTTAGTTTTGAAGAGTTTAATAAATCCTTTGTTAAAGATGACGTTATCATTTGTCCATACGTATTAGAAGGACTTGGATATAGTGCAAAAGTAGATGGTTTTATTGTTTCCTATGACAAACAAGTCAGCTATATCGATAGTGAAAATGCGTTAACGAACTATCATTTTAAAGAACTCATTAATGGAAATTATATGAAGAAAGCAATCTATTCAAAAGAGCTTTTTCATGCCTTAAAGAAAATGGGCTTTGTACCAGCGAGCTTTACTGATGATTTGTTAATCTGTGCGTATCTTGTTGACTCTAATATCACATCTATCGACAAGTTATTAGATAGTTATCAATTGTGGCCTGAATCAAATGATCGAAAAGACATTCTTTTACATTTATGTCAAAACGCATCAAAATTGTTTAAATCTCTTCATGATTTCTTAGAAGCAAATGAATTAGAAGAACTCTACGACGAAATGGAATTGCCATTAATTGAAATACTTGTAGATATGGAAATCGTTGGTATTAAGATAGAAAAAGAAGAACTAATCAAACTATCTGATGAAACACTCGCGATTGTTGATGACTTAACCCAACAAATTTATGGTTATGCTGGAAAAGAATTTAATATAAACTCACCAAAACAACTCAGTGTCATTCTTTTTGATGAACTTCAGTTACCATCAAAGCGTAAAAAAAGCACGGCTGTAGATGTACTTGAAGGTTTACGAAACCAACATCCTATTATCAATTTGATTTTAGATTATCGAAAGTATCAAAAGTTTTATAGTACTTATACTCAAGGTTTACAAAAATATATAACTGACGAAGGAAGAATTCACACAAGTTTCTCTCAAACAACTGCCCAAACAGGAAGACTAAGTTCTTTAGAACCTAACTTACAAAATATTTCGGTTCGTGATGAAGAAACGAAACAAATTCGAAAAGTTTTTGTAGCAGACTCGGGATATCAATTTCTTTCAGTTGACTACTCACAAATCGAATTGCGTGTTCTTGCGCACATGGCTAATGAAGAGCATATGATTGATGCTTTTAATAATCATGTTGACATCCATACGATGACAGCTCAGATGATCTATGAATGTGGATCTGATGATGAGATCACATCTTTAATGAGACGAAACGCAAAAGCAGTAAACTTTGGTATTATTTATGGAATTTCGGATTTTGGTTTATCTGAACAATTGTCTATTTCACCATCTCAAGCTCATGAATTCATTAACAACTATTTAGAAGCATTTGATGGAATATCAGACTATATGACCAGTATTGTAGATTATTGTAGAGAACATGGTTATGTCAAAACTATTTTTAATCGACGTCGTTACATTCCAGAAATAAATGATAAGAATTTTGTAGTGAAACAACGAGCCGAAAGAGCAGCGATGAATGCACCTATTCAAGGGAGTGCTGCAGATCTTATTAAACTAGCAATGGTTAAAATCAGTGATCAATTAAAGAAAAAACAAGTGGAGTCAAAACTTGTTTTGCAGGTACATGATGAGCTCGTTTTACTTGTGAAAGATAGTGAGATAGAACAGATCAAAAGGTTAGTAATTGATACCATGAAACATATTGTTAAACTCAAAGTACCTCTTGATGTAAGTAGTGGAATTGGTAATAACTGGTACGAGGTCTAATATGCCAGAGTTACCAGAAGTTCAAACAGTACTTGATACATTGGCGAATCAAATAAAATTAGATACAGTTATTGATATTGAAGTTCATTATGACAACATTGTTAATGGAGATGTTCAAGAATTTAAACAACAATTATTAAATCAACAGTTTTTAGAATTTCATCGACGTGGAAAGTTTCTTATTTTTAAAATGACTTCACTTTATCTCATTGTTCATTTAAGAATGGAAGGTAAATTCTTTATTACAGAACAAGAAGTTCAAAATAAACATGTTCATGTTACCGTTAAACTTAAATCGAATCGGTATTTAAGCTATCATGATGTCAGAAAATTTGGACGTTTGGAAATCGTTAGCAACTTAACTGATTCATTATCCTTAAATCGTTTGGGTTTAGAGTATAATGATTCAAGATTAACAAGTCTTTACTTGCGAGAAATATTTAGTAGTAAATCTATTGCGATAAAAACGGCACTTCTTGATCAAAGTATTATCACTGGAATTGGTAATATATATGCTAATGAAATCTTATTTGATTCAAAGATTAATCCCAACACCAAATGTAATCAACTAAGTAAAGCTAAATGTCAAAGAATAATTGACTCTACACGAAAGATATTAAGTGAAGCAACGACAATGGGTGGCACAACTATTCGCTCTTATACATCCTCATTAGGGGTGACAGGACTATTTCAACAAAAGTTGATGGTCCATCAACAAGCAATCTGTAAAATTTGTCAAAACCCAATTACCAAAATCAAAATCAATACAAGAGGTACATACTATTGTCAACAATGTCAAAAGCAAAGAAAAAAAGTATAGCTATTACAGGATCAATTGGGTCTGGAAAAAGTGCAGTCAGTTTGTACTTAAGAGGCAAAGGATACTGTGTTTTAAGTGCGGATGAAATTGTTAGTAATTTGTATGAAATGGATAACAAACTGAAGTTTGAACTTCAATCGTTGACAAATCAAGAGTTAATTATTGAAAATAAGATAAATAAGAAGGTAATGTCTCATTTACTGTTTACAAATATAGAGTTCAAACAAAAGGCGCAACAACTTATTCATAAACGTGTTTATGAAGAAATATTTAAAGGTGTTGATGAATGCCATCAAGCAATTGTATTTGTTGAAGTGCCTCTTTTATTTGAAACTCAAATGGAGAAATATTTTGATCAAGTAATTGTAGTGGATATAGATGATCAAACTCGAGTTGATAGACTCATGAAATACAGAGGACTAACTTTAGACGTTATCAAAGAACGTTTAAAACATCAAATGGACAGACATATAAAACGTGAAAAAGCAGATATAGTATTTTATAACAATGGTGATATAGACGAACTGTTTCTTCAAATCGATGATTACTTGAAAGGAATTCAATATGATACTCTCAACAATTAAGTGTGATTTTTATGGAAGAAGTGAGTTACTAAAAGATGAAACAGCAGTTTTATCTCTTTTGTATGCGCCATTGATGGAAGATTGCAGCTTAAATCTCTACATGAGTATGATTTCACTCAATGCTTTAAAAGTTAATGGAAACTATGATCTTTTGATGAAACTTAATCACTTGAGTCTTGCTGAGTTAGAAGGCTGTAAAGAAGATTTAGAAAAACTACAGCTAATTAAAACATATTTTCATGAAGGAAAACATCAAATAGTAATTCAACCACCGAAATCACTCCAAGAATTTCTAAAACACGAAGTGTTAGCTCGTTTGTATTTACAGAAAATGGGAGCTGAGCTGTATCATGAACTCATCGCTTACTTCCAATTAAAGACATCTGATAACTTAGGTACTGAAATAAGTTCTTCCTATGATTCGAGTATCTTTAAGAATTATTCAAAAAAACAAGAGCAACAGTTACAGGAAGTGTTATCAAATAGTGTTCAATCTAATTTTGATAAACAACTGTTTCTACAGATTGCGACAAATACAATGTTTCCGAGTAGTCTTAGAACAAATGAAAATCTAAATATCATCGAAGAATTATTTAATCGATATTCACCTACTTTAAGAGAAATGGTAAATAAAGTTGCTAATTGTATTGATAAAAACAATAATTTTGATATCGAAGAACTTAGACGATCGATGCTGGATTCATTGATTGATATTCCTGGTGATGTTAGTAATCCACTACAATGGAAAGCAGAACAATTCTTACAACAAAAACAACCAGATGTACCAATTATTGAAGCAGATTTAATGATTATTGAGTTACTTCGATCTAAGTATAAATTTGATGATTCTATCATTAATGTGATCATTGATTATGCTTTAACAAATGGCAAAGGACAACTCAATAAGAATTACGTAGAAAAGATTGCTACAACATTTAAACGTAACAAAGTTAATGATCTTGAAAGCGCAAAAGAATCTCTTTCGTTTGAAAAACCATTCAAAGTAACGAGCAAGTCAGTTAAAAAGGTGCAGTACCAAATTGATTCAGAAGAAAAAGCAGATCCTAAAGCGATTGAAGAAGTGTTAGCTAAATTAAAGAAGGGAGATTAACATGGACATTGGTTTGAAGCTAAAGATGAATAAACAACAAGAAGAGTACAATATTAAACTTCTTAATGAACTTAAAAATCATCCGATGGTCATTCGATTTTTAAAAGATAATGATATTGGAGTTGAGGTCTTAGAAAAGAATTTGTCTAAATTTGATCGGTATGTTCGTTATCATGAAAATGAACAAACAATGAAAGAATTTAAGATTGATGGATATGATCTACAATTGTCATATCAAAATAACGTGGTTGATTTCCAATATGTCGTCAATGAGACAATTGCCAAACAGAAAAGTCTAACGAAACATCTTGAGTATTATTTGATTAACCATCTACCAGAAAGTTTTTATTTGAATAATTTTGAAAAACTTGATTTAGCAGATGAGTCACCGAATTACTTAAATATTGTTTCTAAGCTAATTGATCTGAGTGTAAGTTCTAAAAAAAGAGGATTGTTTTTATTTGGTAATGTCGGATGTGGTAAGAGTTATTTAATGGCTTGTTTAGCAAACCGTTTCGCAAGTAATCAAAAAACAGTATGTTTTGTAAAAGTTAATCGTTTAATTAATGATCTGAAATCATCATTTAACTCCTTTAGTGACTTTAAAGAAAAGACGATGAGACAGATGATGGGTTGTAATTTGTTAATACTTGACGATATTGGTGCTGAGAATCCATCGGCTTGGTCTAGAGATGAGATCTTGTTTACAATTTTGGACCACCGAATGGAAAATGGTTTATTAACATGTTTTACTAGTAATTTAGATAAAGAAGCTATTAAATATCATTATTTACATGCATCTGGAAACACAGATCCGAATAAAACTGACCGATTAATGGAACGATTTGTTGTCTTGTCTGAGTTTGTAGAGTTGAAGTCATCTTATCAGTCACGAAGACTAACGAATACTATATAATTATGGATTCTAAAGGTCCTGTTTCAATTGAATCAGGGCCTTATTTTTGATAAAATGATTGTGGAGGAAATTTCAATGAAAATAGGGGTATTAACTTCTGGAGGGGACTCTCCGGGAATGAATGCTGCCATTCGCGCAGTTGTTCGTTCAGCGACAAGCCAAGGAATTGAAGTCTATGGTATTTATGATGGATACAAAGGACTTGTTGAAAATAATATGACTGAGTTAACACGCAAATCTGTTTCTGACATGATTTTAAAGGGTGGAACGATGTTAGGTTCGGCGCGTTTACCTGAGTTCAAAGAAGATAGCGTTCAATTAAAAGCAGTAGAGGTTTGTCAACAAAGAGGAATTAATGGTATTGTTGTCATTGGAGGAGATGGAACCTATAAAGGAGCTGCAGCACTATCCAATCTTGGTATTAATTGTATAGCTTTACCAGCTACGATTGATAATGATATTGCGAGTACTGATTACTCAATAGGTTTTGACACTGCATTAAATACCATAGTTGAAAATGTGGATAAATTACGAGATACCTCCAGTTCTCACCATCGATGCTCCGTCATTCAAGTAATGGGTAATCGTTGTGGTGACTTGGCACTTTATGCCGCTTTAAGTACTGGTGCCGAAATAGTGATTACTAAAGAAACTGGCTTTGATGAAGCGGAAATGCTTGAAAGACTTCGTTATTATGAAAACACAAAGAAAAAGAATCATGCGATAGTTATTCTTTCTGAAAAAATAACAGATGCTGAGTTATTAGCACAAAAGATCAGTAAAAATACTGGATTTTCTGGAAGAGCTACAGTTCTGGGACACATTCAAAGAGGTGGAAGTCCAACACCATTCGATCGAATTTTAGCAACTAGAATGGGTGATAAAGCAGTTGAACGTTTGATTGAAGGTTATCGAAGTGAATGTATTTGTATTCGCGATAATAAAATTATTGCGTTAGATATTGATGAAGCATTGTCAATGACAACTCCTTCTCGTAAAGAGTTGTTTGAATTACATGATCGTTTAATTTAGAAAGAAGGAAAGAAAATGATAGAAGTTAGAAAAACAAAGATTATCTGTACATTAGGACCTGCGACAAATAACGCAGACATGGTTTTAAAACTTGCGGAAAGAGGAATGAACATTGTTCGTTTAAATTTTTCACATGGTGACTATGAAAGTCATAAAGCCAATATTGAATTAGTTAAAAAAGTAGCAAATGATTCTGGATACACATTAGCCATTATGGGAGATACCAAAGGACCTGAAATACGTTGTGGTGACATGGAGAATGGTTCTGTTGAGTTTAAAACAGGAGATATTGTAAATGTTGTTAGAGATACTGTAATTGGTAATAAAGATCGTTTTAGTATATCAGTTCCTGAGTTGTTTGATGATGTGAAAGTAAATGATTATTTACTAATTGATGATGGAAAAATGCGCTTAACTATTCTAGAAAACAATCAAGCAGGTGTATTAAAGTGTCGAGTTGAAAATTTTGGCGTCATTAAAACTCGTAAGGGAGTTAATGTACCTAATGTAAAACTATCGATGCCATTTATTTCTGAAAAAGACAACAGTGATATTCGCTTTATGGCTCAACAAGGTGTTGATTTCATTGCATCTAGTTTTGTTCGTAGGGCACAAGATGTTAAAGAAATTAGGGAAATTCTGAAAGATGAAGGTTCTCCAAAAGTTCAAATTATTGCTAAAATTGAAAACCAAGAAGGATATGACAACCTCGATGAAATTCTGCAAGTAGCTGATGCAATTATGGTGGCTCGTGGAGATCTAGGAGTGGAAATCTCTACTCAGTTAGTACCTATCTATCAAAAGAAAATGATTGCGATGGCAAACGAGTACGGAAAACCAGTTATTACAGCTACACACATGTTAGAGTCAATGATGGCAAGTCCGCGACCTACTCGTGCTGAAGCAAGTGATGTTGCCAATGCGATTCTAGATGGCTCCGATGCAATTATGACTTCTGGTGAAACTGCTGCAGGAGCTTATCCGTTAGAAGCAGTTGAAACGATGAATACGATTGCCATGGCTATTGAAAAAATTATTCCTTACAAAGAACGTTTGTTACACGCTAAAGAATCATCAGCAAGAACAGTTCAAGACAGTATCGGTATTTCGGTTGCAGACGTTGCTTTACAACTAGATGAAGTAGAAGCAATTGTAGCATTTACTCAAGGAGGATCAACTGCAAGAAGAATCTCTAAGTTTAGACCACAAGTGCCAATTCTTGCGGTAACATTTACGGAAGAAGTTCAACGTTCATTGCAAGCATATTGGGGTGTAATTCCAATCTTTAGTGATATTCAAAACAATATGCACAATGACGATGAGTTAGCGTCGATTATTGCTAAAACATTTGGTATTGAAAAAGGAAAATCTGTAATTATTACTGCTGGGTACCCTACTGGTGAGGGAACCGCAAACATGATGAAAATTGTTGAAGTAAAATAAACACAATAGGAGGACACTATGAAGCATTATTTAGGGATTGATTTAGGTGGAACTAACATTAGAATTGCTAAAGTAAGTGAAGATGGCCAAATACTACAAGAGGTTAAAGCACCTTCGTTTGCAAGTGAAAGTGCTGAAGTCATTCTTGAGAATGTATTTAAGCAAATAGACGCTATCAGTGATTTAGATACTGTTTCTGGAATTGGATTTGCGGTACCAGGACCAGTTGATCAAGAAAAAGGCTGGATGAATATGGCATCCAACATTCCAGCTTTAAAGCATTTTCCACTGGTAGATAGAGTAAAAAGTCGCTATAACCTTGATGTTGTCATGGATAATGATGCCAATGTTGCTGGACTTGCTGAAGCATTAGTAGGAGCAGGAAAAGGACAACCAATTGTTGTTTACATTACTTTATCAACAGGTATTGGTGCAGGGATTGTTATTAATGGTCAGACTATTTCAGGTAAGAATGGTTATGCAGGAGAAATTGCCAACATAATTGTTGATGCGAGTTTGCCTAAACTCAATCACCTTAATCATGGTGCTGTTGAAAACGAAGCGTCGGGTACTGCACTAGTTCGTAAAGCACGTGCCAGAATTGATGAGAATATTACTCATGCAGGACAACTTTTTGATCTAGTTAAAGAAGGAAATGAAGAAGCAATTAAAATAAAGAATGAAATGATTCATGATTTAGCAATCGCACTGTCAGCTATTGCCCATGTTTTAGATCCTCATGTCTTTGTTTTAGGTGGTGGTGTTATGAAAAGTGCTGATGTCTTTTTAGATGATTTAATTAAAGAGTACAATGAGCGAGTACATCCTCAAATGAGAAGTGTAGAGTTTAAGAAAGCTCAGTTAGATGAGCCGGGAATTATTGGAGCAGCAATGCTACCTAAATCGAAAGGATATTAATAGATGGTAAGCCAAAATATATTAAGAAAATATGCGCAGTTAGCAGTAGTCATGGGATCTAATGTTCAACCTGGACAAACTTTAATGATTCAAGCCGACACAGATAGTAATTATTTCGTCCGTTTATGTGTTGAAGAAGCCTATAAAGCAGGAGCAAAAGAAGTATTAGTTGAATGGAATGATCAACTAACCAGTAGAATTCATTATGATCATGCTTCTACAGAGACTTTGAAAGAAGTGAAATCTTACATTTTAGATAAAACACAGTATTGGATGGATAATAAAATATGTCGTTTGAATGTTTATTCACCGATCCCTGGTTTGTTAGAAGGTGTTGATCCTCAAAAGATTCAAGAAGTAGCTATTGCTCAAATGGCACCTAAAGTTCGTCAAGAATTTAAACAATTTTCTATGGCAAATAAAACACAATGGTGTTTGATTTCCATCCCAAACAAACAATGGGCAGAAAAATGTTTTCCAAATGAAACAGGTGAAAAAGCAATTGAGCTATTGTGGCATTCAATTCTAAGTGCGGTTCATGTCAATGAAGACAATGATCCAATATCAGTGTGGGTAGAACACAATAAAGTTCTTCATGCTCACAATGAAGCTTTGAACAACTTCAATTTTAAATCACTCCATTTTAAGAATAGTAAAGGAACAGATTTAGAAGTTGGTCTAGTTAAAGATCACATTTGGTGTGGAGGCTCTGAGATTGGTCAAAATGGAGTAGAATTTAACCCGAACATGCCTACTGAAGAAAGCTTTACAATGCCTGATAGAGAACGTGTTTATGGTCGTGTTTATAGTACTAAACCTTTAAATTACGGTGGAGTCTTAATTGATGAATTCTGGTTAGAGTTTAACGACGGAAAAGTTGTTGATTTTGACGCCAAAGAAAACAGAGAAACACTAGCTAGACTTCTTGATTTTGATGAAGGATCTCGTCATATTGGTGAAATCGCATTAATTTCAGATGATAGTCCAATTTCAAACTCAAAAGTTCTATTTTATAATACATTATTTGATGAAAACGCTAGTTGTCATATGGCACTAGGTGCTGCTTATCCAATGAATGTCAAAGGTGGGTTACAAATGAATGAAGAAGAACTTTTTGAAGCAAAAGCAAATCGTTCTTCACAACACGAAGATTTTATGTTTGGAAGTAGTGACATGGAAATAATTGGTGAAACCTATGATGGAGAGATGATTCAAGTTTTTAAAGATGGGAACTTCGTTTTCTAATGCTAGTCATTGGAACCTATACAGCTAAAAAGAGTCAAGGACTATATAAGGTAGAAAATAACTCAATCGAGTTGTTTTCTGCTTTTTCTAATCCAACATATGTCATTAAAAATAACGACTATTATTACACCTATAGCAACGGTAACAATGAAATCAAGATGATTGTCACAGATTTGAAAGGAAACATTGTTGATTCTTGTGTTTCAACTGAAACAAAAGTACCATGTTTTATTGCTAAACATTCTAAACTTGATTATGTCATCACAGCAAATTATCATGAACACAAACTTATTCTATATAATAAGATTGATGGTAAATATTCTATAGTTGATATTTGGCAAACAGAAGATGTACACTCAAAATTACATCATATCTACTTTAATGAAGATGAATCTTTGTTCTATGTCTGTGATCTTGGATTAAGTAAAATCTATACTTTTGAAGTTGGTGAACGATTTGAAATGGTAGGAAAAATTAGTTTACCCAAAGGAAGTGGACCACGGCATATGATTAGTGATAAAAGTCACCGGTTTTATTATGTGTTCACTGAATTAAGCTGTGAAGTATACGTGTTTGAAAAAATCAATAACACGTTTGTTTTAAAACAAGTTGTTGCTACAACAAAGCGAAATTCTGATAAAAGTGGCGCTGCGATTAGGATAAGTGAAGATAATCGGTATCTTTATGTATCAAATCGTATCGAAGATTCTATTGTGTCTTTTTCGATAAAAAAGGGACGTTTGTTTTTTAATCAACGCATTAGTAGCTATGGTCAACATCCTCGAGATTTTAATTTGATTGAAAAGGGGTTGGTTGTTGCTAATCGGGATAGTGATAATCTTGTCTTTATGAAACGAAATCTTAAAGATGGAAAACTAGAGTTTGATAAAGAAATAGAATGTTATGAACCCGTTTCTGTTTGTATATAAGTGTTTGACACTTGTCTTTTAAACTCTTATAATTAACAAGTAATAACGATGATCAAGACATGAAGTAATAACCCTTGATTTAGAGAGAAGATGGTTGGTGAAAATCTTTGAAGAGGATACTACTTTACTCCTTGTTAGTTGGATAGCAAAAACTATTCCGTTGCTGGCGTTAACAGAATATAGGTAACGAAACTATCGTTACAAATTAAGGTGGTACCACGGATTCTCGTCCTTATGATGGGGATCTTTTATTTTATAAAAGGAGGAAGATTGTATGAGTTTTGGTATTGATTTCAGAAAAGATGAACGATTAAATGTGTTGAATCATTCTACTGCCCATGTCATGGCACAGGCAATAAAACGTTTGTATCCAAATGCTAAATTTTGGGTAGGACCTGTTGTAGAAGAAGGATTTTATTATGATGTAGATTTAGGGGATGAGATCATCTCAGAAGCTGATTTTACGAGAATCGAAAAAGAAATGAAAAAGATTTCTAAAGAGAATAAGCGAATTACTCGAATGGAGTTAAGCAAAGCTGAAGCGTTGGAATTGTTTAAAGATGATTATTACAAATTAGATTTGATTAATCGTATGGATGAAAATGAAGTCGTCATTTCTGCATACAAACAAGGGGAATTCACTGATTTATGCAGAGGTCCACATGTCGAAACTACCAAAGACGTAAAATTTTTTAAGTTGTCGAAAGTTGCTGGGGCTTATTGGAAGGGTGATGCGAATAACCATATTCTTCAAAGAGTGTATGGTTTTAGTTTTGATTCTCAAGAAGCGCTTGATGATTACTTAAATAGAATTGAAGAGGCAAAACAACGGGACCATCGAAAACTTGGTAAAGAATTGAAGCTTTTCAATGTTACTCCTGAAGTAGGTTCTGGTTTACCATTCTGGTTGCCACGTGGTGCAACGATTCGTCGAATTATTGAACGCTATATCGTTGATAAAGAACTAGAACTTGGGTATGAACATGTATATACACCGATTATGGCTAACGTTGAATTGTACAAAACATCAGGGCACTGGGATCATTATCATGAAAATATGTTTCCTCCAATGGATATGGGAGATGGGGAGATGTTGGTATTACGCCCAATGAACTGTCCACATCATATGGAGATTTATCGACAAGATATTCATTCTTACAGAGAATTACCAATTAGAATTGCCGAATTAGGAATGATGCATCGCTATGAAAAGAGTGGGGCATTATCAGGTTTACAACGAGTTAGAGAAATGACGTTGAATGATGCTCACATCTTTGTTCGGTCAGATCAAATCAAAGATGAGTTTTTAAGAACACTTGATCTTGTTTTAGCTGTTTATAAAGATTTTGATATGAAAGAATATGATTTCAGATTGTCGTATCGTGATCCTGAGAACAAGGAAAAATATTATGATGATGATCTCATGTGGGAAAAAGCTGAAAAGATGATTAAAGATGCAATGGATGAACGTGGTGTTAGTTATTTTGAAGCAGTAGGGGAAGCAGCGTTCTATGGTCCAAAACTAGATATTCAAGTTAAAACAGCGATGGGAATTGATGAAACTTTATCAACCATCCAATTGGATTTCTTGTTACCTGAACGTTTTGATTTAACTTATGTTGGAAGTGATGGTAAGAATAATCATCGTCCTGTTGTCATTCATCGTGGTGTCGTTTCTACAATGGAACGGTTTGTGGCATTCTTGATTGAAAAATACAAAGGTGCATTTCCATTATGGCTACATTTTAATCAAATGACGATTCTTCCAATTTCTAATGATAATCATTTAGAGTATGCTAAACAAGTTGAAAAAGAGCTGAAGAAACAAGGATTTAGAGTAACGTTGGATGAACGTAATGAAAAATTAGGTTACAAACTTCGTGAAGCTCAAATCCAAAAAACACCTTATCAACTAGTTTTAGGTGACCAAGAAGTTAGTGATAAAACAGTTACAATTCGTAAGTATGGTCAACAAGGTAGTGAAACATTATCTTTACAGGAGTTTATTGATCGATGTAAAACTAAAATAGAAAATAAAGAGGTTGATTATTAATGACTAAGAAATTATTAACTGTCTTGTTAATGGCTTTGTTACTAACTGGTTGTGTAAATTCTGAGAAAACTTCTGAATTTAAGAGTATCTTAAGTCCTGCTGGTGCACCTGCATTAAGCGTAATTCCGTTTGCTCTTGAAGATAAAGAAACGGTATCGATTGTGAGTGGTGCTGAAAATCTACAAGCTGCTTTTGTTGCTCCTGATAGTGAGTTTTCAATAATAATTGCTCCAATAAATCTAGGAGTTAATTTGATTAATAACAATAAGACAAAATTCAGATTACATTCAGTTGTAACTTGGGGGAACTTGTTTGTTGTTAAAGATGAGAATAACCAACAGAAGAAAATTGCTTTGTTTGGAGATAAAGCAGTTCCAGGTTTAGTGTATAACAACGTAAAAAAAGCTTTAGGCTATAGTGACTATGAAGAATTGTGGTTACCAAGTGTAGCAGATGCACAAAAGGCATTAATTAGTGGAGAGGTTAGTGTAGCATTGCTGGCTGAACCAGTGGTTAGTGCGACAATGGCTAAGGCGAAAGAACTTAATAAAACGTTTGTGATTGCTAAGGATGTTCAAGAAGTTTATGCAAGTGTGAGTGGAGTTAGTAATTATCCTCAAGCAGGTTTGTTTGTACTAGAGGGATCAAATTATGATAAGCAAATTAAAATGATCAGTGATTATGTTTCTAAGGCTAATACAGACAGTACCCAACTTGTTAAAGATATTGAATCACTATCTCCAGAGTACTTAGGTGTACCAAATGCTCAAATTATTGGTAAAGCACTTAAGAATATGAATGTAGATGTAAAAAAGGCATCTGATGTTAAACAAGAGTTGGTAGCTTTTTTGAAACTCTTCAATCTTGAGCTATCTGACAATGCAATCGTTAAATAACTATGTTAAAATAGACCTATGAAAAATAGGTCTTTTTTATTTAGATTTACATCTGGATTATTACTTATATTAATTTGGCAAGTTTTAGGTATGATAATTAACAATGATATCTTTCTTCCGACTCCTGTTCAGACAATTAACACGATGTTCTATCAGCTCTTTGAAGATGAGTTTATCAAGTCACTGATGTTTACTCTTAATCGATTAGTACTTTCATTTCTTATTGCTATTGTTATTACACTGGTTATGACGATTATTTCAAGAAAGTATCAGTTGATTAGAATTATGGTAGAACAAGTTTTGTTGGTGATTCGTGTTATTCCTACTGCTGCTTTTATCTTAATTGCATTAATTTGGTTAGGACGAGATAGAAGTGTTTTATTGATTTCAATCATTGTCATGGTGCCATTGATGTATGATCAGTTGTATCATCGACTTCATGAAATTGATGATAAGTATCGTGATCCACTACTTCTATATGGTGATACATTTATAGAGAATATCCTTCATGTGTATGTGCCACTGTCATTAAGTTCGTTTTATACAATTTGTAAGAGTGCCTCGTTACTTGGATTAAAGGTTATTGTGACCTCTGAAGTTATTGTGTCTATTCAGCATGGTTTAGGAAAGGACATGAGTATTGCTTCACGGATTGATTTAAACAATGTGCGATTATTTGCTGATACTGGCTGGATTTTATTATTCGCGATTGTTGTGTCTTATGGATTTGATTTTTTGATTCAACAAGCTAAGAACAAAGAATTTGAAAATGGAAAGTAAGAAGTGAAGTTTAATGTTTAAAATAAAGTATTCGCCTGAACTTCAGAGACTTATTAATGAACCTGATGGTTCTATTGATGAGAGTACAGCTGAAGTTGTGAGTAGAAAAGAATCGTCGATGATTCAGTATGATGAGAGGATTAGGGAAATTAGTAAGAATATCTCTTCGGATAAACTTTCTACGTTGAAAAAGAAATCTCCTAATATTGGAAGTACAATATCTGAGTTAGTCAAATTAATGAGTGAAAGCAAACGATAAAAAAACGTAGAGCTATTTAAATAGTTCTACGATTTTATTTTGTATGTCATTAACTGATACAAGTTCTTTATCACTATTTTGAACTGAAAATTCAACCATGTTCTCAGAGATTGCTTTTCCAACGGTGATTGTTGCATAAGAGCCAATCAGTTCATTATCGTTAAACTTAACACCTGGTCTTTCTGGACGATCATCTAAGAGTACATCGAAGCCTTGACTTAATAATGAGGTATAGAGTTGGTTGGCTACTTCCATTTGTTGGTCGTCTTTTGTATTGATAACTAAAATCGATACTTGAATTGGTGCAATAGCTTTTGGCCAAAGGATTGATTTGTCTGTGTGATTTTGTTCGACGATGGCTGCTAAACAGCGACCAATACCAATACCATAAGAACCCATGATAACTGGTTCAAGTTTGTTTTCTTCGTTGGCAAAATATAAATTCGTTGCGATTGAGTATTTTTCACCAAGTTTGAAAGTATTTCCAATTTCGATTCCTCTTTTGAAAATTACAGGACCATGACCGTTTTCGCACTGATCATTTTCCTTGATGTTTCTAATATCAGCAAATTGTGAAACAGTAAAATCTTCTAGATTCATGTTAATAAAATGGTGATCTGATTGATTTGCGCCTACGATAAAGTTATGCATCACACTCAATTGTTGATCAGCAATGACTCTAACTTGTAAGCCTTGTGGCCCAGCAAAGCCGACAGGAGCATTGGTGACATCAAAGACCTCTTGTGGGTTAGCCAGTTCGATTTCTTGAGCTTTGAGTAGCTTTCGTACTTTTGTTTCATTCACATCATGATCACCACGAACACATAATGCGACAAGTTCGTTGTCTACTTTGTAGATTAGTGTCTTTATGAACTTCTTAATATCTTGATTTAGAAAACTTGTAACTTCTTCAATAGTTCTAGAATTAGGTGTCAAGACTAATTCTTTTTGAAGATGGTCCTCTATTTCAGTTTCTTCAACAACACATCCTGCGATTTCTAAATTAGATGCATAATTTGAGTCTGGTTGGATTACCAGAATATCTTCTCCGATATCTGATAGTGCTTGAAATTCTTCAGATAATAAACCACCCATAACTCCGGTGTCTGCTTTGACGATAACATAATCTAATCCCATTCGATCAAACGAGTTTTTATATGCTTGAAACATCTTCGAATATGATAAATCCAAACCTTCGAGGTTTTTATCAAATGTATAGGCATCTTTCATAACAAATTCTCTTACTCGAATCAGTCCATAGCGAGGTCTTGGTTCATCTCTATATTTAGTTTGAAATTGATAGATACTGAATGGTA
>CAZWPP010000002.1:0-29317 GCA_964635335.1 uncultured Erysipelothrix sp.
GCGGGTTCTGTTACATCAATTTTATCAACTTTTACGAAATAGTTGTGACGATAAGTATTTAAAATGTGGTTTCCATAAATGGTAACATTATCATTCACCCGGACATCCAGCTCATCCAATGAATTAACATAATAAACGCAGTCAATTGCATCGGTTTGATCAACAACATAAATGGTTAACTCATATGTGTTTAGTCGAGTTTTTCGATCTACTATCTTGAATACTTTTCCTGAAAACTTAATTCCTAAAGCTTCATCTTTCAACAAATCTATAGTGACGTTCACATAGTTTTCAAGCTTAACTTTCTTCTTAAAACGATTGGATGTAGAACTGGCCTTTGTCTTAGCAATAGAAGGTTCAATTACTTTTAAAGGTTCAATGATTTCAATTGGTTTATCAATCAATAGCTCACAACTCAGTGAGACAGAGATTCCACATTTGTTTAAGTCAGTAGAAATCATTTCTAACACATTGTCTACATAGTCTTTTTCACCATTGTTACTTAAGACAAAAGCAATATGATCATTTTCAATTTTAAAATTTAGGTTGTTAATTCTGTTTTGTAATTTTCTTTTTTTAGTGATATACGCTAAATACTGTTTAAAAGTGACATGGTCAACTGTTTTGTTCACAACATCTATGTTTAAAACAACACTCAATTGACACCAGTCTTCAAACGACTTGATCAATTTTCTATATTCTTTATATGGCAGTGTTCTGTGTGCCTTTAAAAAGATATGGAGTTCATTTTTACTCTTCATATAAATTGGTGGTGTGCACATATCGTTAATTAAAAGTTCCATTATTGAACTGGAACAATTAATTTTGGTTAATATATCATAAGTCTTCATAATGCCTACTTTGCTAATTTTTCTAAAGCATCTTTCGCTGCTTGTTGTTGAGATTTCTTCTTCGAGGAGCCAGTACCCCTACCAAGTATTAAGTCATCGAGTTTAACCACTGATACAAATATTGGATTGTTAGCTGGTCCACTAGTAGAAACAACTTCATAAAAAACAGTTTTTCGTTTGTCGGATTGAACATATTCTTGTAACTTTGTTTTGTAATCCATTAAGTCTTCTTGGTCAATTTGAATGAACGATTTACGAATTGTCAAATCCATAATCTTATTCACATTCTCCATACCACCATCTAAATATAAAGCACCAATAAAGGCTTCAAAAAGATCAGCTAAGATTGAATCACGATTCATTCCATTACTTTTTAGTTCACCTTGACCAAGTTTCAAAAATTGACCCAGTTCTAATTGACGAGAAAAGTCCGCAAGTGCTCCTTCATTTACTAATTGAGAACGTAACAAAGTCATATTCCCTTCGCTAATTACAGGTACTTGGTTATATAGGAAAGTAGCACTCCAGAATTGTAACACTGCATCACCAACAAATTCTAACCGTTCATTATCGTTAGAAATGTTCCCTTTATTTTCATTAATAAACGATGAATGATAAAAAGCATTTTTAATGAGCTCAAGGTCTTTAACAGCTAGTCCATTATTTTGTAACCATTTTTCTAATTTCATAAGAGCCCCTTTCAGATCATCGCATCGACAATACTGTCTTTTATTTCTGCAATATTTGCTACAAAAGCACAATCTTGAGCATCACTAGAATTGACAATTTCCCAAGCATCTTTAGCACTTTCAGTCAGCATAACTTCATCTCGTATTGGATTGAAGATTGTAAACTGAGGCATACCACTTTGACGTATCCCAAGTAAATCTCCAGATCCTCTTAATTTAAGATCAATCATTGATAAAACAAACCCTGAACTTTCTTGTTCAAACATTTCTAAACGTTGTAATGAAATTGGATCTTCAGTATCACACAACACATAACAAATTGCTTGTTTATCATTTCTACCTATTCTACCACGAAGTTGATGAAGTTGGGAGAGCCCAAATCGTTCTCCATTGTAGATAACCATCGTGTTTGCATTTTCAATATGAATTCCAACTTCAATAACGGTCGTACTTACTAAAATATCAATTTTGTGTGCTTTAAAATCAGCTAAAACACGAGCTATCTCATCTTTACTCATTTGACCATGAATCATTTCTACAGCAATTGTTGAACCAAACTCTTTTTTCAAATTCTTGGTAATGGTCTTTACATTCTTAACCTGTAGTTTATTATCCTCTTCAATACTAGGACAGATTACATAAACTTGATCTCTTAATGCTATTCTTTCAACTAATTCATCCAATATATGTGTAATGGTATTCTCACGAAGAAGTTTAGTAACTACTTTTTGTCGATTTTTAGGCATTGTTTCAATAGTCGATACATCAATGTGTGAATACAAACTACTAGCTAATGTTCTAGGGATTGGAGTTGCCGTTAACATTAGGACATCAACACTTTTACCTTTTTGGATTAATGCTTGTCGTTGTGTGACACCAAAACGGTGCTGTTCATCCATAATAACTAGTTTAAGATTTCTAAAGACTACCGGTTCGCTAAATAAAGCATGAGTACCAATTATACAGGATATCTCGTTATTTTTCAGTTTATCCAAGACATCCTTTTTATCACTTGATGACATTGAGCCTGTCAACAAACCAATTCTTATGTGGTCACCAACTAATTTAGACAATGTTTCATAATGCTGAAAAGCAAGTACTTCGGTAGGACATAAAAAAGCACTTTGCCTATCACTTTGATACCCCATAGCCAAAATAGCCGTAATTGCTACTACTGTTTTTCCAGAACCAACATCCCCCATGACAAGTCTTCTCATCACTTGTGGCTTTTCTAAATCACTCATAATTGACTTTATGGTGTCAAGTTGATCACAAGTTAACTCGTAAGGCAAGCCGCTAATAAACTGTTGAACTATCTGTTTTTGAATTATCTGTTTATCTTTTAAAATCAATTGGTTTTCTTTTTTACTTAAACCAATCGCAACTTGATATTGAAGTGCTTCCGCATATTTGAGAGTTCTTTCTGCATGCTTTAGATGTAAGTCACTGTGAGGAAAATGAATTTCTTTAATTGCCTCACGATACGTTAATAATTTATATTTCTTGATGAATCTTTCTGGAATAACCTCATCAATTTGATGATAGTTCTCTTTAAGAACTTTCTTTATGATGGACCGAATTTGATATTGGGTAACGCCTTCTTTTTGTGAATAGATTGGAATAATACCCGATAATTCACTTAATGATTTTTGGTTCATTTGGTTAACAACAATTTGAAACTTTTCTTGTAGTGTTCCAAAAATTGAAACTTCTTTGTTTTCTAAACTCTTGTCAACAAAACGATTGTTGAAGATAACACAATCGTACTCATTATTATCCGTCATGACTCGAAAACGAGTAATACTTCGATTTCCAAAGCGTTGTGTTTTTATAGCGGAAACAATCTTTGCTCTAAAAAGCACTTTCATTGTTGGTTGCCACTGAGATTCATCAATAATTTCTCTAAACTCATAACGCAAAGGATAAATCGACAAAGCCGCTTTATCTTTCGTTTCTTCTCCAATATAGCTATCTAAAATGATTCGTTGTTTCTTAGTTAACATTTTTTCACTCACTTTTATCTGAAACATAGTATACACCAATCGAGAAGTGCTATCAAACCAACATAAAAAAAAGGTGCAAGATTTTGCACCTTATTCGACCCCTACTAAATACGAGTAAACCGGTTGTTCACCCATAACTAGTTCTACTTCTACATCGTACTCTTCTTCAAAGAAATCTGATAACTCTTCAGCATCTTCTTCATCAATATCTGTACCACACACTAATGTAATTAGTTCATGAGAATCATTGACCATTTCTTTAACTAACGCCTTTAACGCAACTGTTTTATCAGTAACTGCAGTGACAATATTTTTACCAAGAATTGCCATGTAGTCGCCAGCTTTGATATTGACCCCATTAAAAGAAGTATCTTTGATTGCGTAAGTTACTGCACCAGAAACTGTATGTTCAATTGCTTTAGTCATGTAGTTTAGATTCTCTTCTAAAGACAACTCAGGATTGAAATTTATACAAGCAGCAATTCCTTCTGGAATTGATTTTGTTTCTAAAACAACTATATTCTTATCATCTATAATTGCTTTCGCTTGATTGGCTGCTAGAATTATATTTGAATTGTTTGGAAGAATGATGATGTTTTTTGCATTCAAACTATTGATAACTTCTACAAATTCTTCCGTTGAAGGATTCATAGTTTGACCACCAGCAACTACATGATCAACTCTAAGTTCCTTAAAATATTCAGCTAGTCCATCACCAGCACAAACGCTGATTAATGCATATTCTTTAAATGGTTTTTCTACTTTTAATGTAGCAGTATCTAATTCTTCAACCGAATGAGCGAGAGCATCATGTTGTTCAGCCATATTTTCAATTTTAAGTTTTGCGAATTCTCCATACCTTTGACCAAGATTTAAAGCATCTCCAGGTGTCAATGTATGAACATGGACTTTTACAATGTCTTCATCACGAACAACGACAAGTGAATCTCCTAAAGCTTCTAATTCCAATCTAAATGAGTTTTCATTAAAATAATCTAATGATTTTTCATTCAAACGAACGATAAACTCTGTACAATACCCAAATTCTTCGTGTTCAAACTGAGCTTGTACATTGGTTTGTTGCATATGTGATTGATCCAATAATTTAATTGGTCTTCCATCGAAAAATGATTGAAACCCTTTTAAGATTGCAACTAAACCTGCTCCACCAGAATCCACTACACCAACTTCTTTTAAAACTGGTAACAGATCAGGGGTTTTTTCTAAGGCGATTTGAGCTTGATCAATTAAATAATTTAAAGTGTCTTCAATACTAAGTTCATCTGCTTGTTGCACATACTTAAGTGTTGCCTCAGATGATAAACGAAGTACAGTTAAAATAGTTCCTTCTACAGGACGCATAACCGCCTTGTAAGCAACCTTTTTACCACTATCGAATGCTGTAGCGAATTGTAGTGCATCAATTTCTTCGTAGTCAGCAACTGCTTGAGAAAACCCTCTAAAAATCTGAGATAAAATAACTCCAGAGTTACCTCTTGCACCCATTAATAATCCTTTTGAGAAGAGTTTTGATAATTGTCCGACATGTTTTGAAGGACGATTTTTAATATCTTTAAACCCTGTAGTAAACGTTAAATTCATATTCGTTCCCGTATCTCCATCTGGTACAGGAAACACATTTAAAGCATCAATTTCACGATGATTGTTACTCAGGTTGTTGACACCACTTTCGATCATATCAACAAAATTAGTTGCGTTTAATGTTTTCATCTACTCATTCACCTTTAATCCTTGGACATAAATATTAACTTTTGTAAAACTTTGTTCAAGTGATTTTTCTAGCATGTATTTTACTTTTTGTTGAATAGAAGCAACAACTTCAGAAATACGGATTCCATACATTAAAACAATATAAAGATCGATTTCAAAACCATTCTCGTCTTTACGAACGACAACACCTTTGGTGAAATTTTCTTTCTTTAATAATTCAGCGAATCCATCTTTTAACACTTTTTGGGAAGCCATTCCAACAACTCCATAACATTCTGTTACAACTCCACCAGCAAGCATTGCGATTGCCTCTTGAGAAATATGGATATTTCCAAGTTGAGTCATTCTTTCTATAGACATGGTTATTTCCTCCTAATATTCTTATACATTATAACATAGCCTTATTGATTTTATCCTAAATTAGTTTGATTTACAAACATTATCTAAGGATTTATAGATGGTTGTTCAATTTCTATTTCTGCGGGTTCTTCTGATGAATGACATGGTTTCGCAAATGCCGACTTCCAAAAGATATCATAGACAATACAATTTTGTTCAGGTTGTAGTCGATTAAGGATTTCTTTGTAGGTGGTAGCCTTTAATTTTTCTATCGAATAAATCGATGAATGAATCTCAATCCCTTCACTCATTAGAACTCTTAAATAATTATCATCATAAGTTTTGGGGTTTCGAACGATTTCTGAAACGTTTGACAACAATACTTTGTCACCTCGTGATAAACCATCAATCAGTGAAATCAGATGTTCATTTGTAAAACCTGTTAAACGAATTAACTGATTCAAATTACTCAGTTCATTACTTAAAAGAGTCTTTTGACTCCCATCAGCAGCTACAAGACTGATAGTGTTCTGCGCATTATTAATGACATATCCTAAAACCTCTTTTTCAGTTACGATGATATTCATGGATTGATTTAGCCAGTTCTTTTCAATCTTAACTGATTCAACAAGAGACGTTGGATCAATATTCTTAGCAAGCTGAGATCCTAAGAAGCTATAAAAATGGACAGGTGTTTGAAAATCTAAATCTTCAATCACTTCTTGTTCACTGACATAATAATTACCAGACACAATCACTTTATTAATTTTCGAAAAATCAGATTGGTGATACATGAATAGGAGCACAGCTAAAAAAACGCCGATGATTGCTTTCAACAAAAACACAAGGATTCGTCTTCGACGCTTGGCTTGTTTAATTTTGGCTTTTTGTTTTAACTTACTTCTTATTTCTTCATAAGAAGTTATTGGTTTGTCTTCCAATTAAATTGCTCCACTTCTAGTACTAATTCTAATTTATATTTATCATAAACTTCTTTTTGAACGTGACGAATTAATCGATACATATCGTCAAAAGATGCTTGTTGCTTATTAATCAAAAAGTTCGTGTGTTTTTCAGAAACTTGAGCTCCCCCAATTGAATATCCTCTTAAACCAAGAGAATCAATGACCTTCCATGAAGGATGGTCTGGATGATTTCTAAATGTTGATCCACAAGAATACGCTTGAAGTGGTTGAGTATCCATTCGTTGTTGTTGTCTTTTTTTCAGAACTGAACGAATTTCATTGATGTCATCATATTTGAAATTAAACAATACACCAACAATTACCCAATCTCTATGTTTTTGAAAGATACTTTTACGATAAGAAAACTCACATTCCTCAACAGTCATCCATACACACTGTCCATCTTTAAGAACAAAAACCTTTTCAATGGATTCACGCATACTACTTAAGTACGCTCCTGCATTCATGAAAATTGCTCCACCTACAGTTGCTGGGATTCCTGCTGCCCATTCCAGACCAGTTAATCCTTCTTGAGAAATTTGGTGACACAGTGCAATTAAAGATGCTCCTGCTTCCGCAAATACTTTCTCTTTTAATAAGTATGTTCTCTGAAGGGTTCGAGATAATTTAATGATGATGCCAAAGTAGCGATCGTCTGAAGCTAAGATATTACTCCCATTGCCAAAAATACGAAAAGGGATGTTGTTTTGATTACAATATTCTATCGCGTAAATTAAACCAAAAATACTTTCAGGATAGAGCACTCCATCAACTGGACCTCCAATTCTTAAGGTCGTTAAGGTGCTTAACAGGACATTTTCTCTTAACTCACCAAACTGCTTTAAGATTTCAAAGTGTTTACTATCCATGAATGCACTCATCAATCCACTTTATTATATTCTGACGACTCTCTTTAAATGCAACTTTTTGAGTATTAAATCGTAATGTCTCTAACAACGATGGGTTCGACATTGTTGCTTCGATAAGAGTATACAAACTTTCACTAGTAACATCTTTGTCTTCAATCATTAAAGCTGCATTTAATTCAACACACTCTTTCGCATTATAGAATTGATGATTATTCGTTACATAAGGAGAAGGTATTAAGATACTTGGCACTCCACTCGCCATCAATTCAGAGACACTTGTAGCACCAGATCGAGAGATGACTAAATCTGTGTGTTGTAAAATTGATACTTGATCAACAAATTGATAAAAATTAACATTTGGAAGATGGCTAACTTGTTCCACATATTCTTTGATGTCTCTGACACCTGAAGAGATAACAAACTGATAGTTACTCAGATTCTTAGACAATACCATTTCAACAAATGTTTTATAGAATGGCTTTGATCCTAGTGACCCCATAACAATATAGATTAACGGTTTGGATTTATTCAGATTAAGATTCAACAAGATATCATCGTTTTTTTGTGCTTCAACCACTTCACTGGCACGGGGGTTACCAAGTAATACTGTGTTTTTATTCTTAAAATATCCTCTAGCTTTTTCGTAACAGACAACAACCCCTGCTGCTTTCTTCTCTACATACAAATTCGCTTTTCCAGGAATCGCATTTTGTTCATGCAAAAAATATGGAATCTTTAATTTTTGTGCAGCGAAACAAACAGGAAAAGTAACATATCCACCAAAACCGATGACGAAATGTATCTTGTGTTTTTTTAAGTATTGTCTTGAATCCTTTATTGCTTTGATTTGTGACAACAACGCATTTGCTTTTTGTACAAAACCTTTTTTTAACCCATCATTTTTGATTGGAAGAAAAACATAGGGCGTTTTTTCCCTAACCAGTTTTGCTTCCATACGATTTTCATTACCAATGTAGTATATTTTATGACCTAACTCATAATATTTAGATGCTAGAGCTAAAGCAGGATAAATATGTCCTCCTGTTCCTCCAGCGACGATGCATATATTCATATTTTTCACTTCCTAACGCCATTATATCATAGACTATTTCAATTATTAATAAACAAATCAATGTGTTATACTATTTAAAAGAGGATTTTATTATGAAATATAAATGTTTTATGCTAGACCATGATGATACATTAGTCGCATCTTCTCGGTCTATCCATTATCCAGCGTACTGTGACATGATAGCTCATTTTCGCCCTCAAGTAAAACCTGTATCCATAGAGGAATTTATGAACAAGTGTTTTGATCCTGGAATTGAGTGTTTTTATCGTGAAACCTATGGTTTTAGTGATGAGGAACTTAAAGAAGAATACCTAATGTGGCGTGAATATGTATTGCGTAACAATGCACCAATTTTCGAGGGACTCAAAGAGGTTTTGACTGATTATAAAAAACAAGGTGGTATCATCGTATCGCACACCCACAATCATCATGATATAGTTACTCGGGATTTCCTTAACTTGGTAGGGTTTGAGCCCGATGAAATATTTAGTGTTGATAGTGAACCAGAATTTGTGAAGCCTAATATAGAATCCATTGAGTATTTGAAAAACAAGTACAACATTGAAACAAGAGATATTATCATGATGGATGACTTATCTTATGGTTATGAAATGGCAAAAAAAGCGGGCATTGATTTCATTGCCCCTGGTTTTGGAATCTACTCTTTTGATATTCGAGAATTCTTTTTATCAAGAGCAACATATTATATAGAAGAACCCAAACAACTGTATACCATTCTTGGAATAAAAAACACTATTCGCTAAACTCGAATAGTGTTTCATTGTAATTGATTTTTAAATGTTGATAGGCTTTGGCTGTCGCAACTCTACCTCTGGAAGTACGATTGATAAAACCTATTTGTAATAAATACGGTTCATAGACATCTTCAAGTGTCATTGTTTCTTCAGAAATTGATGACGCAAGAGCATCAAGACCAACCGGTCCACCTCTGAAACGTTCAATTATCCCTCTTAAGTAGCGGATGTCTACATCATCAAGGCCTAACTCATCAACCTTTAGCTGTTGTAGCGCATAATTAGTGATCTCAAAATCGATTCGATTATCATTAAGAACTTGACCGAAATCACGGACTCTTCTTAATAACCGATTCGCAATTCTTGGAGTCCCTCGACTTCTTTTTGATATTTCGACAAGCGCTTGATTGTCAATATGTGTATTCAGTACTCGAGCACTTCTGGTTAAGATTTTCTCTAACTGTGGTTGGGTGTAATATTCAAGTTTTGAGATATAACCAAACCGATCTCGAAGTGGAGATGATAAATCTCCTGCTCTAGTGGTTGCTCCAACTAAGGTAAATGGAGGCAAGTCAATAGTTATCGAACGAGTTGTACTGTCTTTTCCTACTACTAAATCTAGAGTGAAGTCTTCCATTGCCGAGTATAGTACTTCTTCAACAATTTTTGGAATTCGGTGGATTTCATCAATGAATAAAATATCACCTGGTTCAAGTACACTCAAGATTGCGGCAAGGTCCCCTGTTCTTTCTAAAGCTGGTCCCGTCACTACTTTGATACGTGTTCCCATTTCGTGGGCTAAAATATGTGCTAAGGTTGTCTTACCTAAACCTGGAGGACCATAGAGTAAGACATGATCTAAAGGTTCGTTACGATTCTTAGCTGCTTCAATAAATATTTTTAAATTGGTTTTTAAGTCGTCTTGACCAATGTAGTCTTCCATAATCGAAGGTCTTAATGTTTCTTCTTGATAATCAGCGTCCGTGTTTTCTACATCCATGATTCTGTCCATCCTTATCCTCCTTGTCTCTTCAGTAATAATTGGAGTCCAATTCTTATAAGTTCAGAAACACTTTTTTCCTTATAAGTTGATAGTTCTTTTTCAATCGATGTTAACTCCTTTGGTTTATATCCAAGATTTCTTAATCCCGAAAGGGCTTCTTGAACCTCTTGACTTAGAATGTCTTTGCTGGTTGTAGCTTCTACAAGTTTACCTTTTAAATCTAGTACCATTTGACTAGCTGTTTTAACACCAATTCCAGGTAGAGTTTTTAGGTAAGTAACATCCCCTTCTTCAATAGCATTAATTAATCGCGTACTGTTTGATTTTGAGAATAAGCCTAATCCTAGTTTGGGTCCAATACCTTTTACAGAAATCATTCTCAAAAATACTTCTCGATCATTTTTTGTTAAGAAGCCAAATAGCAACATTGCATCTTCACGGATATGAAGATAGGTGTACACTAAAATATTATTACCCACACTGATACGATCTTGTTGAGCAAAACCAATCTCATAACCTAATCCGTTGTGATCGATAATAATGTTATCTGAATTTATTTCTACTATAGTTCCTTTAATAAATGAAATCATTCTATCACCTTCATTAGTATATCATAACCCTACATCTTGATGTATAATAATCAAAAAGAAAAGGAGACACAATGGACGAACATGATTTGCATGAACTCGCAATTTCTTATTGTGAAACGATTTATCGAAATAATCCTAAAGTAAGTGCTAAGAAATATATGCAAAGCTACTTACAAGCCATGAAGTTGTTCACGAAAGTTCTAGATAAGAGTTTATTAATGTCAATGGAGTCTAGAGAAGTCATTAATGAAATCAAGGAAAATCTGTCTGCTATTGATGAACATGATGAAAACAACTAAAAAAGTGTCAATCGACACTTTTTTTATTCTACAAATTCAAATTGAATGCTTTCAAGGATAATGGTATCTCCTTGTTTAACTCCGTTTTCACGTAAGAAATCATCAACACCCATTTTTCTTAACAAATGAGCAAATCGTTGAATTGATTCTTCACTATTTTCATTAACTTGTCGAAAAGCAATAGTGATTTTTTCTCCAAATAGATGCCAGGTATGTTCATCGATTTGTTCTACATCGTACCCTCTTGCTTCAGGAACAAATTTAAACACAACTTCTTCTACTTGATCATATCTACTTTCAAAAGTTGTTGGTAAAATTGTGTCTAGAAGATCCGCAACTTTATAGATAAGAGCTTGGACCCCTTGCTTTGTTAAAGCTACAATTTCAAAAACTTCAACATCAGGATAAGCCTTTTTAAAACGTTCTAGATTTTCTTTAGATTCTTCTAGATCCATCTTATTTGCTGCCACAACCATCGGTCTTTCGAGTAATCGATACTCATACTGTTCAAGCTCGTTATTGATAATTTCATAATCTTCTAAGGGATCACGTCCTTCTGAACCAGACATGTCAATCACATGAATAATAACTCGACATCTTTCAATATGTTTTAGAAATTGATGGCCTAAACCTTTCCCTAAGCTTGCGTTCTCAATCAGTCCTGGTAAATCAGCCATGACAAAAGAACGCTCATCCCCTACGTTAACGACACCTAAATTAGGCACAAGAGTAGTAAATGGATAATCTGCAATTTCTGGTTTTGCGGCTGATACCACTGATAAAAGCGTAGATTTTCCTACTGATGGAAATCCAGTAAGACCTACATCTGCTAATAATTTAAGCTCAACTTCAATTTCGAATTCTTCACCTAAAGAACCAACTTCTCTAAATTCTGGAGCAGGGTTTTTTGCAGTGGCAAAACGAGCGTTTCCACGACCTCCTTGACCACCTTTAGCGATAATGGCTTGTTGACCATCTTCAACTAAATCGGCAATCACATGGTTATTATCAAGTGATTTTACAACAGTTCCAATTGGTACTTTAATTACTAGATCTTCCCCTTTTGCTCCATGCATTCTCTTGTTTTTTCCGTTTTCACCTGGTTTTGATTTTAAATGGTGCTGAAAACGCAAGTCTAATAACGTTGATTTGTGACTATTTGCTTCAAAGACAATGTTTCCTCCGTCTCCACCATCACCACCGTAAGGACCACCGAACTCGACATATTTCTCTCGACGAAAAGACGTGAGTCCATCGCCTCCGTTTCCTGCTTTGACATGTAATTTAACTTTATCTACGAACATACTGATCCTTTCTACGGATTAAAAAAGTCCCCATAACGGAGACTTATTAAGCTGCTGGATAAACTGAAACTTGTTTACGTGTTTTACCAACACGTTCAAATTTAACTACTCCATCGACTTTTGCGAATAGAGTATCGTCACCACCGCGTCCTACATTTTCACCTGGGTGAATTTTTGTACCACGTTGGCGATAAAGAATTGAACCGGCGCTAACCGTTTGTCCGTCCGCTCTTTTTGCTCCAAGTCGTTTAGAATGGGAATCACGTCCGTTCTTAGTAGAACCTACTCCCTTTTTCGAAGCGAATAATTGGATATTTAAAGTGAATTTCATCCTACTACCTCCTATAGTTTATTTGGATATACTGAGGATAAACCTCATGTATTGTTTTTAATTGAATCAACCCAACTTGGCACATCAAATTGCCTTCTATTGTTGGATTTTTTGTTTCAAGTTCAACTAAAGCAGGATTGTCTTGTAAGAGATAGCTGTATCCTTGAATATCAAGTTCTACAAAACTATTCAATAAACCTGTCATAATTGATGAAACACTGGCACAAACTAAGTCTTTTCCTGGTTCATCATAATAGGCATGTCCAGAAACAGATATTTTAGTAATACCAGATTCTTTTTGATAAACCACAACTTGAATCATTATTAAGCGTTAATAGATTTAATGACTAAACGAGTGTATGGTTGACGATGTCCTTGTTTACGATGAGATGAACCACTTCTAGGACGGTACTTGTAGATAACTACTTTCTTACCTTTTCCTTGTTTTTCAACCTCAGCACTCACTGTGGCACCTTCGACATATGGTGATCCTACGACAAGTTTCTTACCATTCATAAGTAATACCTTATCAAAAACAACTTCAGTTCCTTCTTCAACATCGAGTTTTTCAACCCAAATTTGTTGACCTTCTTCAACACGAATTTGTTTTCCACCTGTTTCGATTACTGCGTACATATTGCACCTCCTCACTTTTTCTATGACTCGCCATCAATGGTGTCTTACGAACTTAAACCATAAATGAGCGGTTGTACTTCTACAACACGTCCGCTTTTACATTAAAAGCTTCTATATCTTAACACATTGATGGTAAAAGTAAAGTAAAAGTTACTACTTAAACCAAATAATCCCATATAAAAGTTCTTAAAGAAATTTGTCACCTTTGGTTTTCTTAATTCTTCGAATTGTGTGTGATTTTCTTATCTTTACACTTTTCAAAGGCAAAGTTGAAAAACAAGCAAGAAAACGAGTAGAATACTCTCTGTTTTCATCAAATACTAGTTTTAATTCATTTAATGCTAGTTTGGCTTCATACGCTCTAACCATTACTTCATGAAGTCTTTCACTCGGATAGACTAAATAGAATCGACCACCCTTTTTTAATAATCTTTTTACATGAACAAACAACTCTTCTAACGATAAATACTCTTCATGTCTTGCGGCTCTTAAATATTCATTATCATTTTTTAGCTGAGAATTGGTTTGGTTAAAGTATGGTGGATTACAAACAATAACTTCAAAAGGTTTGTCATCAAATGATTGAAGAGATGAAACATAGAGCTTTGCTGCAACTTCGTTTTCTAGCGCATTTTGTTTTGCTAATTCTATTGCTTCAGAATGTATATCAATACCAACTAATTCTTTTGGTAAAAAGCGCGAGGCATACAAAAGTAGTGCCCCATTGTTTGTTCCAATATCTAAGACACGTTCATTCTTTTTAACTTCAATAAACTCGCCCAATAAGACTGTATCACTGTTAAAACGAAACATCTGATCACTTTGTATAAGTGTTAATGTAGTATTTGGTAGGTAATCTCTATTCATGTCGATCACCATTTTTAGACAAAGGAATCTCAATAAAGAATAGTGAATATTTATCAACTTCTGACAGAACCCCGTATGGATAGTTACCACGTTCACAGATTGCTTTACAGATTGCTAAACCTAGACCTGTACCTTTTTGGACACGTGCATAGTTTTTGTTTACTTTGTAATAACGATCCCAAACATAGGGTTTTTCTTCATCACTAATGCCTGTACCATGATCGATTACTTCAATACGTGCATAGCCAGTTTCTTCTATTTCTATCAATTTAACAAGTATTGTACGATCATCTCCAACAAACTTAATTGCGTTGCTTAAATAATTCATGATGACTTGACGAACTTTAACTTCATCACCTACAACTTTTTTCGATATTTTTCCAACTTTTTCAATCATTATTGATTGAGTAGATGTTGTTGCTTTCAATGACTCGATTGCTCGATTAACAAGAATGTTGATATCAAACTCCTCAATTATTAAGCGGGAGGTCTTTGATTGCATTTGAGATAGAGTCATCATGTCGCTTAACAAACGATTGAGCTGTTCGACTTCTTCAATAATGACCCCAAGATGCTTCTCTCTTTTAACAGGATCATCTCCAGAGATATCTTGAATAAGCTGTGCATAAGCGGAGATACTTGTTAATGGAGTTCTTAAATCATGAGAAATGTTGGCCAACAAATCTATTCTTAAATTATCTGTTTTATTAATTTCTTGGGTTGCGTAATTTAGAGTACTTGCCAGTGTATCAATTTCTAAATAGCCACCTTTTTCAAAAATGATATCTTTCTTTCCTCTAGCTAAATCTTGAGCTGTCTTACTCAAACGATTAAGAGGTTCAGATAATAATTTAGATAAAATAAGAGAAATCATGATTCCCAGTATTAGCACTCCACTTGAAATGTAAAAGAACTGTTCCTGTAACAGATAAATAGTAGAATCTAATAATTCATAAGGCGTATTGATGAAAACATAGTAACTCCGATTATTAATTACAAATCGCTGGGCATGAAATAACTGCGATGAGATTTGATCATTAGGTGTGACTGTGAAGTAGTAGGACTTACTTTCTTGTTGGTTCACCATATCCATATATTGATTCATTATTGGTGATGGATCTCGATACGACTGAATTGTTGGTTTGATAAGATAATGTAAATAACAAGAAGATCCCATAGCATTAGCTTCTAGTTTTAGTATGGCTGAATCATCAAAAGCAAACAGACAAATATTGTTTTGACGTGTATACAGGACTAAGTCGTTGTACTCTTGAGTATACTCTTCATTGTTTGCGATATTGGTTAATGGAGCTACCATTCGATTAGATATCGTTTCTACACGGCTTAATGCTTTATTCTGATAAAAGGATGGAAGGAGAAAAATTTGTAAGACATACACTAAAAAGAGCGTAACACTTACAAAAATTAACATATAGGCAAAGAGTCGAAAACGAATCGATTTTAGCCAATTAGTTATCCACTTCAAAAAGATACCCCATTCCTCTAGCAGTTTTTATATATGAACGACATTCCTTCATGTTCTTTCGAAGAATTTTGATATGTGCATCAACCGTTCGAACATCTCCTACAAAGTCAATTGACCAGACGGCATCAAGTAATGTTTCACGACTTAATACCTGTTTTTCATGCTTCACCAAATATAGCAATAGATCATATTCCTTAACGGATAAATTTTCTCTCTGTCCATTTACTTCTATAAAGCGCCCCATAGTATCAATGACAAGACGACCAAATCGTAAAATGGTTTGTCCACCTGTTTTATCGCTACGTGACGTAATGACATTTAAACGAGCCATGAGTTCTTTTACCGAAAATGGTTTTGTCATGTAGTCATCAACACCTAACTCAAAACCCAATAACTTATCTTCTTCACTATGGCGAGCTGACAACATTAATATTGGAACATCTTTCATCTTTTTAATGCGACGAGTTGTATTAAAGCCATCAAGATCTGGCATCATAACATCCATAATAATAGAATCATAATCGTTATCTTTCACGAGTTCAATCGCTTGTATTCCCGTAGAAGCAAAATCGCAGGTATGACCATAGAGTTTGGCATATTCTCCTACAATATCATGAATGAATGTTTCATCATCAACAACTAGAATTCTCATTCACTTTCTCCTTTCGATAACACGTGCAATGATTTCAAAATCAAATTACGGTTGTCTTGTTGATTCCCCTCAATAATAACACAGTTAAAACGATTTAAATCGGATTGATACAAGCGGTATTCTTTACTAAAAACAACCATTTCTAAAGAATCTTTTTCATCTTCCACTTTAACGAACGCCATCAACTCACCTTTTTTTGTCTTAATTTCTTTGACACTACTAATCATAGCCAAAAATCGAAAGACTCCACTGCCAACATTGACATCTAGAATTGTTTCTTTGATGTCAGGATATTTAATTCGAAAATCTAAAAGAGGATGAAAGCTAAAATGAAAACCTAATACATCTTTTTCTTTTGAAGACAGATATGTTTTATTATCTTTAACCGTTGTAATAAGTGGTTTACTGACTAAATCGTAATTGAGTAATGTCTTCTGTTCAAGTTCTACCTTAACAATTGCTGCATAAACAAGTGCATCCGCTAATGTAGCAAGCATTGTTTGACGACTTAATTTAAACTCATCAAATGCACCAGCATATATCAAACTTTCAAATTGAGGAACAGTTAACTTTATGACATTTAATCGGGCAACACAGTCAAAGAAATCTTTAAAGAGCCCTTTTTCATAGCGATTTTTAACAATCTGATTAGCAGTTAATAAGCCAATTGATTTAACCATAGATAAACAAAGACGTATAGCACCTTTTTCAAGTGAGAAATCACTGTACGAGTGATTGATTGAAACGCCTAATAACGTAATATTTCGTTTTTGACATTCGTCTAATGTTTCTTTTAGCTTTCTAGAACTTCCTACTCCTGAACTCAATAATGCTTTATAGAAAAATAGAGAGTAGTTTTGTTTTAGATAAGCCATTTGATACGCAATGAGCCCATATGAAACTGAATGAGCTTTATTGAAACCATAACTCGCAAAATTCTCAGTGTAATCCCATAACTGATTCGCTAACTCAACTGTGTAACCATTTTTTTGAGTTCCTATTAAGAATTCTTGTTTCATTGATTTCATTTCATTCATATCTTTTTTACTCATTGCTTTTCTTAAAATATCTGCTCTTCCATAACTGAAACCAGCAAATCGACGAGCAACTTCCATGATTTGTTCTTGGTAAATCATTATTCCGTTAGTACTCTTGGTAATCATCATCAAATCAGGATGCAAGTACCTAACATCCTTGGGATTATTACGATTTCTAATGTATTCATTTCTAAATTGCATCGGACCTGGTCTATACAAAGCAATGGTGTCGACAATATCCATGAATATTTTAGGCACAACTTGTTTAATTAATTCACTCATGCCATGACTTTCCAACTGAAAAATACCTAAAGTGTAGCCACTTGCGACTAAACGATATGTTTTAGAATCTTCTAGTGGTATTTTGTTTATATCAAAGGATGAATTTTCTTTGTGGATTTGTTCAACAATATCATCAATAATACTCAGATTTCTCAAGCCTAAAAAATCCATTTTTATTAAACCCATTTCTTCTAAATATTCCATCGTGTATTGAGTACTCAATGCTCCATTATCTAGTCGAATTGTTGCGATAACCTCTTGAAGTGGTTTTCTACTGATGACAATACCTGCAGCATGCATTGAGCTTTGTCTTGGGATTCCTTCAAGACGAAGTGATAAATCCATGATTTGTTTAGCATCATCACGCGTGTTTAAAATTTCTCTTAGTTTTCCACTGGTTTGAATTGATTCTTTTAGAGTTCCTTTAGGCTGATTAACTAGATTCTTAGAAATACTTTCAATAATTTTTGTGTCTTTTTGGAGAATTTTACCAACATCTCGAATCACTTGTTTTTGAGACAAAGTACTAAAAGTGATAATGTGTGCTACGTGATTCTCCCCATATTTATGTCGAACATACTCGATGACTTCATCGCGACGTTTATCTGAAAAATCAATATCAAAATCAGGCATAGATATTCGCTCAGGATTTAAGAAACGTTCAAAAATCAAGTTGTGTTCTAGTGGATCAATGTTTGTAATACCTAGGCAATACGCTACTAGGGATGCAGCACCACTTCCACGTCCAGGTCCTACACTGATTCCATTTTTCTTTGCGAACAACACGAAATCATAAACAATTAGAAAATAATCTTGGTAATACATGTTTGTTATAACATCAAGTTCAAAGTCCAGTCGTTGTTGGTATTCAATAGGTGCGTTTTTATTGCTGAATCGTTTCTTAAGACCTACTTTTGCTAATTCAGAAAGATAAACAGCAGAAGAGACGTTAAATTCATTTCGTACTTGTGGTAAAGAAGTAGAAAAGGCATTAAGATCAACAGTATGTGTCCTTCCGATATCTGCAGCAACACGAACACTTTTTGGTGGATAGATGCTTTCGAGTTCTTGATACTCTAAAAGGTAGCGATATGGTTGAGATATCAATGTTTTATCATTGATACTAACTTGTTTTTCAATTGCTCTTAAGGCTTTATAGTCGTAATCCTCTTGGGGATTGGCATAATACACTTTAGGTAATGCGACATAGTTGATGTTATTATTATCTAATTGATTCATCAGCATGGTATTTTTATGTTTAAATAAAGAAGATTGTTGCATTGAAAATCCAACAACAAATTCCCGAAAGTATTGCTGGTAGTTTCTAATTTTTGATAAACATTCTTTTAGATCATCTTGAAGCATGGCGACTTCAATACTACTACTTTCGGTGCTATAAATAACTGTACAGTTTTTTGTGTTTTTTATGAACTCTTCATTGGATAATCCTTGATCATTAATCATGGATGATAATGTAATTAATTCTTTAAATCCTTGATTATTCTTTGCTATGACAAAGAACTGTTCTTCACCATCAAACTGAATATTGATTTCTAAACCCAACAGTGGTTTTAATCCATATTTTAAACTTGTTTTAAAGAAGCTTGACGCCCCAAAAAGAACTCCATTATCGCTTAAACAAACAGCTTCATATCCTCTTTCTTTAGCGAGTTTACAGAGTGTTTCGATAGACATTAAGCCTTGTAACAAGGAATAACTTGAGCGAGTTGCTAACAGTGTCTTCATGGATACCTACAAAACTTTCTGTGTTTATCATACCTTAAATGCATGTCTGTGACAACGCAAAAAAATAGACCCTACAGTCTATTTTTTAGAGCTTCTAATAATTGTTGTGTTTCTTCAAATTTTAAATTCTTAGTCGCACTAGCAAATTTATGTCCTCCACCACCAAATTGAGTTGCGATATCGTTAATAGTAATATTGCGTGATCTGATGGAAAGATTAAACAAACCATCCGGCATTTCTATCATTAATACCCATATTTTTGCATCTTTTCTTGATTTATAGACATTGACAAATTCTTTTGCTTGGTTGAAATCAAGCTGATATTTCTGTAATGCTTCTGGACTAACGTAAGCATAAACAAGTCCATTATCGACAATACCAATTTCTCTTAAATAAGTAACATAATCGTAAATATTACTATCTTGTAAAAAGAGCTCATCTTGAATCTGTGCTACATTCAGTCCGCTTCTTAATAACCACGATGCTAAGTACAAAGTTGTGGCTGTGACACTCGCTACGGTGAAAGATAATGTATCAGTTAACATTCCTGCGTACAATACTCTGGCATTTTCATAGGATAGTGGTTCTGTTTGGAACGAATGAATAAACTCAGTTATTATTTCACAGCTCGATGACATAGTATCTTCGATAAATTCATAATCACCGTAGTTACCTGAATATGGGTGATGATCAATTTTAACTACTTTTTGAGCTAACTGATACCGTTGATCAGAGATACGTTCTTTATTTGCTGTATCTACAATTATGGCAAGCGACTTTTTAATTGTTTCATCACTTACTGGATCCAAAGGAAAGAAATAGGATAATAGTGTTCCTTCATCTGCTCCAGTTACAAAAATTTCTTTATTTGGAAACTGATTCTTTAGCCATATTCCTAGACCAAATGCGCTGCCATAGGCATCACCATCTGGACTAACATGTCTAAATATTGTGATGGTACTATATTGTTGTATTAAATTGTAGAGTTCTTGATGCCAAGATTTATATATTTTGGTATGCATCGCGAGCGATAACAAGTTCTTCGTTGGTTGGTATTAACCATACTTGAACTTTTGAATCTTCTAAGCTAAGGAGTGTTTCTTTCCCTCTTAGGTTTGCGTTTAACTCTTGATTGTAAGTAATTTGAAGAGCATCTTTACATTTGTTTAGAATTTGTTGTCTCATAATTGGATCATTTTCCCCAATGCCGCCAGTAAAGACGATTGCATCAACGTGACCCATTTGTACAAAGTACTCTCCAATTGTTTGAATAACTCGATTTGAAAACAGTTGTTGTGCTAGGATTGAGCGGTGATCATTGTTATCAACACCTTGTTGAACATCTCTTGCGTCACCTGAAGTTCCTGAGATACCCTTTAATCCGGATTGTTTGTTAAAAATGTCAATAATTTCAGAAGCAGATTTTCCTAGTTTGTCCATCAAGAATGGAATTGTACTTGGATCCACATCCCCTGTTCTTGTTCCCATCATGATTCCAGCTAAAGGTGTAAAGCCCATAGAAGTATTGACACATACTCCGTTTTGAACAGCAGCAATGGATGCTCCACTACCTAAGTGTAGTGTTATGACATTGATTTCTTCTGGTTTTTTACCCATGAGTTCTGCAACTCTTCTTGATACATATAAGTGAGATGTTCCATGGAAACCATATTTTCTAACTTTGAATTTTTCGTAAAATTCGTATGGCATTGGATACACATAGTATTCTTCTTTCATTGTTTGATGAAATGCTGTATCAAAGACTGCTGTATGTGGTACGTTTGGTAATAGTTCTTTAAATGTTTGGTATCCCATTAAGTTTGCTGGGTTGTGTAATGGAGCAAATTCGTTTAATGCTTCTAAGTTGTTGTAAACTTCATCGTTGAATAGAACTGAATGATTGTAGTGTTCACCACCGTGTACGACACGATGTCCAACTGCATCAATTTCTTCTAGGTTATTTAATATTTTGTGTTCGATAAGTGCTTCTAATACAAGGTGTACCCCTACTTTATGATCCTTGACTGGAAGAACTTTGGATATTTTTTCTCCATTGACTTTAATGGTGAAGATTGCATCCTCAAGTCCGATTCTTTCGACAATACCAGAGGTGATGGTTTCTTCTTGTGGCATTTCAAATAGTTGAAATTTTAGTGATGAACTTCCTGAATTAATTGCGAGTACTTTAGACATATTTTTCTCCTTTAATCTTTCTTGTAGTCTACAATAAAATTGTTAACTTCTTTGTTTTTTAACTGTTCTAATTTTTCTAGCAATGCATTAACTTTTTTGTTCAATAATACATAGCCTACTTTTTCTTCATAACTTATTAGCAGTTTTTCAACTGTTTTAATGGTATCGTAGACTGCGGATTTTGAAATCTCTAGGTTATCGGCAATTTCTTGATACGATAAATCTTCTCGATAGTAGAGGCTAATAATATCTAACTGTTTAGCAGTTAATAATAATTCATACGCATCAAGCAAATCATTGATGGTTTCGATTTTTTCAAGCATTGTCGCTATTTCCATCTAGTAATGAATCAAAGAACAACTCTCGTGAAAATAGTCGCAAGTCATCCATTTGTTCTCCTAACCCAATGAAATTCACTTTTAGATTCATCTCATCGATGATTGTAAAGATAATTCCACCTTTTGCGCTTCCATCCATTTTTGTTAAGACGATACCATCAAGCGCTGTAGCTTTTTCAAATTCTTTCGCTTGGATTAGTGAGTTTTGTCCTAAGGTTGCATCGAGCACTAAGTAGGTTGCATCAGGTGCATCGGGTATGAATTTTGTCATAACTCGTTTCATTTTTGTTAATTCGGTCATGAGATTTGTTTTTGTTTGTAATCTGCCCGCTGTATCACAGATTACAATATCGAGATCTTGATCCATCGCTCCCTTTAGTCCATCAACAATAACTGAACTTGGGTCGGCATTGAGTTTACCTTTAAAGATAGGAACCTCTAATTTTTGTGCCCATAGTTCAAGTTGGTGGGTTGCGGCAGCTCTAAAGGTATCGGCTGCTACTAACCCTACTTTGTAGCCTTGTTGTTGGTACATGTAAGCAAGTTTTGCACAGCTTGTTGTTTTACCACTTCCATTGACACCTACTACTAGGATGACTGTTGGTCGGTTTTGGGCGATTACAAGTTGTGGTGCCTCTTGACCATAGAATTCATTGAGTACTTGTTTAAAGACATCTTTAGCATATAATTTTTCAGTGATTTCGTTTTCTTCGAGTAACTTTTGAAAAGATTTCATTAATTTTCTAGCCGTTGGAACCGAAACGTCTGCTTCAATTAATACAACCATCATTCTTTCAATCCATGATTCATCAATTTCATTTTCTTCTTCAAAGAGCAGTAATAGTTTATTGACGAATTTATTTGTTTTTCTATCGAGTCCTTCTGAATAGATTTGTTTGTCACTTCGTGGTCTAAATCGTTCTGTTATTTTTTTAAAAAATGACATTAAGCACTCTCCTTTCCTTCTGTTAGTTGATAAGCATCTTTAAGTTGAACTCTCAATATGTTTGAGACTCCTTGTTGAGCCATGGTGACTCCAAACAAGATATCACATTGAGTCATTGTTCCTGGTCGGTGAGTCACAATGATAAACTGAGTGTTGTCCCTGAATTTTCCTATGTATCTCGCAAATCTCTCGACATTTCCTTGGTCAAGAGCTGCTTCGACTTCGTCAAAGATACAAAGAGGAACACTTCTAGCTCTAATGATAGCAAACAGAACACTAATTGCAATGAGAGATTTCTCTCCACCTGAGAATAAGCGAATGTTTTGGATCGATTTGCCTGGTGGTTGTACGTCGATGTCTATTCCTGTATTAAGAATATCCTGTGGATCTTCAAGAACTAACTGTCCTTTTCCGCCCCCAAAGAGCGAGGTAAATACACCATTAAATTCTGTATTGATTTTATCAAACATTTCTTTGAATTGAACACTCATAATGCCATCCATCTCATCAATGAATGAGAGTAAATTCTTTTTAGCAGTTTCAAGTTCAGATAATTGTTTGTTTAAGAACTCATACCTAGAATTAACTTCTTCATATTCTTCTGGTGCATTCATGTTTATTGAACCTAGTTTTGCTATGTCATTTCGGAGTTGACTCACTCGTTCACTGGCACCTTCTAAATCTACTTTTTCATGGTGTTCTTTTGCGTAGTCATAGGTTAGTTGGTATTGTGATCCTAAACGTTCTCGTGCATTATCAATGGCTGATTCAGCTTTTGCTTTTTGTATCTTCAGTGCTGAGATTTGAGCATTGAGGGTTGAGGATTCTTTTCTTAATTGACTGTTTTGAGATGTAATTCGTTGTTGCTCATTTGCTAACTTGAGACGTTCTTCACGTTTGATTGACAAAGCATTGACGATGTTATCTCTTTCATAATATGAATCATTTAATGCTGTAATTAAGTCATTTTTGAAATCTTCAGTGTGGTGTTCCCCTTCATTAGGTTGTAACAGTTCTAAATCTGCGGACAGTTTGTGAACTTTGCCTAGCTTAACTTCTACAATTGGCTCAATTTGAGCAATTCCTAGTCTTGCTTCCATCAAATTTGATGACAAGTTTGATGCAATGTGGGTAATTTCACTTTTCTTGTTTTCGATTTGAATTAATCGGTTTTCATATTTTTCAAGCTGTTGGGTTAATTCGGCTATTTCTTTTTTAGCCATCAATAGCGATGTGTTTTCTTTTTGTTTTCCACCGGCAATATTACCACCTACATAGAAAATATCACCTTCTAGTGTTACTATTTTGTAACGATAATTTAAATAGTGAGCTAATGTATTCGCACTATCAATATCTTCACAGACTAGTACGTTTCCTAGTAAGCTTTTTGATAATCCTATGTATAGTCTGTCACAATCAATAAAATCACTGGCGACTCCTAAGAAACCTTTGACATTGTTGGATATCATCAAGTCATCATTTCCTACATGACGTTCTTTAATGGTATTTAGTGGAATGAAGGTTGCTCTTCCGCTCGCATTTCGTTTTAAGAAGGCGATAGCTTCTTTTGCTGCATTTTCATCAATTGCTACTAAATGATTGAGTGAACCGCCTAATGCTGTTGTTACTGCGAGTTCATAACCGTCTTGAGCATTTAGTAATTTTGAAACAACATCTTGAATACCGGTTAAGTGATGACGTTGATTTAAAATTGCATTCACGCCTGCGATTGAAATAAATGGTCGGTCAATTAATTGTTGTTGATTGTTTCTTCTGACAGTCAGTTGATTAATGGTTGAAATCGTTTGTTGATATGAATTGTTTAGTTCTACTAATTGATAGTTGTTTTGTAAACTTTGTTGGTTGAGTAGATCTACTTCAGTTTTAAGTTTTTCAAGACGACTAACGCGATCATCATATTCAGCTTTAGCATCTCGTAGTAAACTTTGTAGCTCTGCTATTTTTTCTTGTTGATTCCCTACTTCTAAGACATATTTACTCTTTTCATCAAGTTCTGTTTTTCGTGCTTCTAAACGTGAAATATCGTTCATTAAACTCATTAGTTTTTCTTGTGAGTGATGAATATCACTATCGAGTGCATTAATTCTTTCTTTTTGGGAGTATACATTTGTATCATTAAGTAGAAGATTTGTTTCGATGGATGCTTGTTTAGAATCCATTTCAAAGATTATTTCTTCTAAATTTGTAATCTCTTGAGCTTGCTTGTCAATTTCATGTACTAAAACAGCTACTTCTATGGTTTGGAGCTCTTGTTGTTTTTCTTTATACAATAGCGCTTTTTTTCGTTGTCTAGCTAATGGTGATACTTGTTTTTCTAGCTCACCGACAATGTCTAGCATTCTTTCAATATTGTCTTGAGTTCGACTGAGTTTACCAAGTGCTTCAATTTTTCTTTTTTTGTATTTTGCGACGCCTGCTGCATCTTCAAAAAGTCCACGTCGATCGACTGGTTTAGCATCAGCAAAATTTGAGATGGTCCCTTGAGAGATGATGGATAAAGAATCTCTTCCAATCCCTGAGTCAAGGGTTAAATCTTGGATATCTTTTAAACGACATGGCTGTTTATTGATATAGTATTCGCCTTCGCCTGTATCGCGGTGAAGTTTTCGAGTGACTTCTATTTCATCATATTCTGAATTGAGAAGTCCTTGACTGTTGTCAAAAATGAGAGTAACACTTGCGACATTTACTTTTTTTCTTTGTTTTGTTCCAGCAAAAATAACGTCGCTCATTGTTGAACCACGCATACTTTTTACAGATTGTTCACCAAGTACCCAGCGAATAGCATCTGTTATATTTGATTTACCACATCCATTGGGGCCGACAATTCCGGTAATGTCGTTGGTAAAGTTGATTTCAATTAAATCTGGAAATGATTTAAATCCTTGCATTTCAATGCGTTTTAAAAACATTGTGTCTCACATTCTGTCATACATATCACTCACAATTCACTAGTGTATTCTAACATAGTTTAGCCTTTTATTCTATCGTAATAGCACGCTAAAATAACATAAGATTCAATTATGAAATTGTTTATTAATTAAGCAACATGGTTATTGAATTCTTATTTTGTTTTCAATAACTTCTCCAAGAATTTGGATACCTTTTTCAGTAATCTCTTGTTCATTAAATACCATATCGGCATATTCTGTATTTTCTGGATGGAGAATAAGTTTTCCTCTTTTTTTATAGACTCGTTTGACAGTAGCTTCATCACCTATAAGAACAACCCCTATTTTTCCGTTTTCAATTACTGGTGTTGATTTTACTAAGATTTGATCACCTTCATGAATCCTAGCATCTTTCATTGAATCCCCCACTACCTTTAGATAAAAGTATTCGTTGCTATTCACTATCGATAAATCATCAAAATGATTAATTTCTTGAGCAAAGATGGGCTCACCTGCTCGGATATCCCCTAATAATGGAATATTGAGAATAGGAGCTTCCCCATTGACTAGCACATTAAAACTCACTTCGTAAATATCACAAAGTTGATAAAGGATTGAGAGTGGTGGTTCTGAACTACCATCTTCCCACTTCTGGATGGTTGTAAATGATTTATACCCTAAGCTACTAGCCACTTGATTTTGTGTAAGTAGTTTTCTTTTTCGATAATGCTTTAGTCGTGCTGCTAGTTCTTTCATCTACTTTTCTCCTCTATATCACTATATCTCAAACTTGATTTTATTTCAAGTTGTTCAGTTTTTTGTCTTGATACTTGAATTATTTTCAAGTAGGATAAAGACAGGAGGACAACGTTATGGATAAAATTATTTTACATTGTGACTTGAATAGCTTTTATGCATCTGTCGAGATGCTTTTTGAGCCCAAGTATCGTGAGGTTCCTTTTGCGGTTGGTGGGGATGTTGAGAGTCGTCATGGTATTATTTTGGCGAAGAATGCTCTTGCTAAAAAAGCGGGTGTTTCGACTGGTGAACCGTTGTGGTCCGCAAAACAAAAATGTCCGGATATTGTTTTTTGTACTCCTAATTTTAAACGATACTTAGAGTTCTCCAAAAAAGTGAGTGATATTTTTCGGGATTATACTGATGAGATTGAGTCGTTTGGTATTGATGAGTCGTGGTTGGATGTTAGTAAGAGTGCTAAATTATATGGTTCTGGCGTTGAAATTGCGAAGCTAATTTTAAATCGTGTCTTGGATGAGGTTGGTTTAACGATTTCAATTGGAATTAGTGATAATAAAATTTATTCTAAGTTAGGATCCGATCTAGCAAATGCTCAGGAAATAGTTCTTATTGATCGCAATCATCTTGAAACTTCTATTTATCCTCTTCCGGTTGATAACTTATTGTTTGTAGGACGTAAGACAAAAGAAAAATTATTAAAGTATGGTATTGAGTCAATTGGAGATTTGTGTCAATGTTCGCTTGAATTTTTAGAGCTTCGCTTTAAGAAATGGGGCCGTCTTTTGTGGCAGTGTGCTCATGGAATTGATCAGGAGCCAGTATCTCACATGAATGAAAAAACGATGATTAAATCAATTGGAAATAGTGTTACGGCTGTTCACGATTTAAGGGATGAGAAGGATTTAAAGATTATTCTTTATCGTTTGTGTGAAAGTGTTTGTGAGCGTTTAAGAGAACAGTCGCTTGTTTCTTTTGGTGTTCAGGTCTCTTTAAGAGATTATGAATTAAATATTGTCAGCAAACAAGAAAAACTATGCTATTTTGTGAATGATTCTCAAGATGTCTTTAATGTGGCTTATCGTTTAGTGATGTCTCTTTTTGATGATGAGCGACCTCTTCGAAGTCTTGGGGTTAAACTGTTTGAGCTAAAACACCCTCCTCAATATGTACAGGCTGATTTATTTAATGAAACCAATGATGTAAACAACATGCGAATTGATGAAGCAATGTCTGTGATACGGAAACGTTTTGGACAAGCCAGTGTTGGACGAGCTATTATGTTAATGGATCCTTCCCTTTCTTCCTTTTATCCAAAGACGGAACATGTCATTCATCCGATAGCTTATTTGAAATCAGGTATTAAATAATGTCTAGACAAAATTTCAACATTGATGTGGTTGTTAAATATTATAAAGATGGGACAATGCTTCCGTTGTACATTATTTGGAATAATCAGGTGAGATATAAAATCGATAAGATTACTCAAATAAAAAACGGAGCTTCCTTAAAGTATGGACTTCAAGGTCTCCGTTATACTTGTCAAATTCAAAATCAAATGCGCCATCTATTTTTTGATGGTAAACAGTGGTTTATTAGTCCTATCGAGTAGATCGACTCTTCTTCAAAAGAACGACACTTAAAATTAAACAGAGTAGCGAAATAACACCAATGACCATAAAGAGTATGGATACCAAACTGGTATCTTCAAGCACAATCGGTTGAACCGGAGTTGGATCAACTTGTCCACTAGGTTTGGTTGATTCTAATCGATTAATTTCATCTTTACTCAATAATTGAGCATCACCAATGTTTAAGAGATTATTACTCTTTGTATCCAATAGATAATTGGTTGGTTTCTCACCTTGTTTAGATAAATAGAATACTCTATAATCCTTCAGACTCTCATCATTAAAGCTAAATGCTTCAAGATTAACATTACTTATTGTGAATGGTGCTTGTTTCATACCTAACTTGACCATGTCACTTGGTATTTTAACTTTTACATATTCAACTTCGTTGATAACAACTGTCTCAAACTTATCGCCAATGGTCTTGGTCTCTTTATCATAATGATAGAAATCACCATTACCAGCTTCATTCAGTGCATAGACAACGACATCTCCACTTGCACTTACATATGCAGTGATTTCCTTGCCATCTACTTGAAGTGGTTGTGTAGTGTAACCTTGTAGCTTTCTATTTCCTTCATAAGCTTGCCATGTATAACCAGAGCCTAAGGATATCTTTTCAATAACCTTTTCTGGTTTCTTAAAGTTGATAGTAATTGTATTCTTCGTTCCATCTTCAGCAGTTACAACAAGATTATGGCTTTTACTTCCAAATTCAGGAAGTGAAACTGATCCATTTCCAGAGATACTCGCTTTCGAATCATTCACTGAACCTGTTACTGTTACACTAGTGACATCACCATTTAAAGTAACGGTATACTTACTGGTTCCCTTACCAAAAACTGGTGATAAAGTCCCCTCAGATACAGTTAACCCCTTCAATGTGGCATCACTATTCTTTTCTACTAAAGGTGCTGTTGTCACTTTTGTTCCTACAAGAACAATTTTATTGATTGGTTTTGTGGTTATAGTACGACTAATTTCTTCTCTTCCAGTTTCTTTACCATCAGTGTAAGTAACTTCATAAGTGACCT
>CAZWPP010000002.1:29327-39315 GCA_964635335.1 uncultured Erysipelothrix sp.
CCATTCTTACCTTCCTGTTTAACAGTTGATTTACCCTTTTCCAAGGATGGATCTGGTTCATTAATCGTTTTAAAAGGAATTGCTTCTGTCTTAGGCTCTTTTTTTGTTTCAACAACAGGTGCAGCAGGTGCTGTTTTAATAGTTATTGACTTAGAACCAGTAACAGCAACTGCTTCTTCGGTTTCAACTAATATTGAATCGTTCTTTGTAATAAAAACTCTACCCGTGCCTGAATTACCAGCTTTAACTTTAATCGTTTCGGTGACGCTATTTGGCCCTGTTAAACGAGTTTGTCCACTAACAATCGATAAAGAACCATCAACTGCAATAAAGAAATAAAATCCAATTTGGTTACCATTTGCTGAAACTGTGACATCAAAAGTCTCCCCCGGTGCAACAGTTCCCTTAGCAGTTATAGTAGCAATCACTGAAACAGCTGAGATGCTTGATGTTTTATGTAAAGTAATTGGTACTATTAATAACAATAGTAAAAATGTCTTAAGTATTTTATTCTTCATAATTTCTCCTTAATGCAACTTCTCGATAGATTGCATATCTCTAATTATTCTGACGTAATCAATAGTCGATAGTTTTCCATCACTATTAACATCAGCAGCAACTCGATAAGCACCCTCAAGTGTTATATAGCCTAGCATATCACGAATAACCCTAACATAATCTAGTGTTGCGATGGTTCCATTTCCATCAACATCACCTTTAATAGCAATAGTCACTGTCTTGGACTCAGCTCCACTCTTTACAGTAAGCTTATCTCCAGTGAGAACCGGACCAGTTTTTATTTTGTCATCTTTACCAACAACAGAAACTATTACATTAGCATCTTTACTCTTAATTGTATTTGTTAATGTTTCAACTGTAGTATTAATTTTTATTCCAGTTAAAATATTTGAATCAACAACCGAACCAACAGACTTGATTAATTCATCAAAGGATATAGTTGCTGTATCAACAACTTTTAAATACTGAGCAAATGTATAGGCTGTTTTACCATTATAAGTAAATTTTAACCATCCATCTTTAATAATTCCAGTAACTAGAGATTGATATTCAAGTGTCCCAAGTACAGTAGATGTAGTATTCGGCTCACTACGAACCCTTAATCCTGATGCATTAACCATATATGCTCGTGGTATTTCTTCAACAACTGGAGGTTCAGGTTCAAGACCTTCAACTAATTTAGCATACTCAGCACTAATATAACCATATTGTTCGTTGTGAATTATCTTTATCCAACCATCTTGTAATATACCCTCAACTTGTTCTTGATAAGCTAATAAGCCTAACTGACTAGAGGAAGTAGATGGAGCTGAGCGAACTCTTAACCCTGCTGTAGCAATTACTTCATACAACTTAGCATTTTCAAGTGGTTTTACTTCATCCACTGGTTGATCTGGAATTATCACCGGTGGTGTCTGTGGGTTGTAATTACCATTATTAACAATAGTAATTAGTTCTTTTGCGATGAATCCAGGATTTGAATTGAGTTGCATCGAATAATTTCCATTGTTATGAGACGTTAAGATTGAACCATTCACAATAGGATACCATGCAACTGTCTCGTAGAAATTGTTCTTCTCGTTAGTAACAGCAACACTCTGATTTATCAATTGTTTATCTGCACCCCGTGTATTGTAGTAAGTAACACTCGCAGTCGATGCTTGAGCACGAACATTGATGTTCGCTCGATCATTTAAAATACCCAGTTTATAGTAGTTTAAATCCTGAAAGCCATTGTATTTATCCGTTTTATAAGCAACAGTAGCAATTCCTAGTCCCCAGTTTGGATCAGAAGCATATTTGGTGTTAAAGCCACTTCCCTTATTGCCAAGTCCAGGACCTGTAAAACGCCAATCTGAAACATTTAAATAACCAAACAAATTCACACCCATCTGTTGTAAAATGGAGGCTTCAACAGTTGGATAAACTGAAGCATTTTCTCCTGGTGCTGAATCAATAGCACCCCAGCCAAACAAATTGTTCTTGGTTCTAGCAATCGTTGATGTCCCAAAAGCAGACTCAATACCTGCCATAGCAAACACTAACAACGCATTCATACCATACTTAGTTTGACCCTCGACAAAAGCTTTAGACTTTCCATAATAAATAGAAGTTGTTCTCCCCAAAGCCTTTAAATAGTTATCCAGTTGAGCTCCCGTTAAATTCGACATTGAACGTAGTGGTAAATATTGATAATAGTTATAAAACTTTGAACCATTATTAACTACATTCTTAAAATAAGGGTCGGTATAAAAAGTAATACCATCCAGTGAGTAATATGTAATTCCTGGTTTTAACCAATCTGGTGATTTAGCATACGGACCAATCCAATTCCCATTTGTTCCAACAGCTTGATAGAAAAAGTAGAGTTCATTATAACCATTTCCAGAATCAACAACTTTATACGAGTTGAAATTTGTCTTCGCAAATGACTGAGTTCCAGTTCCTCTTTTTAGTACAAAAGGAAGTTGATTTTCCACATAAATCATAGGTAATAAATCAGACTCACTCGCTTTAATGTATCCTTCATAACCAGATATAGAAACATGATGAACCAAAACACCATTACTATTTAACATGGAGTCAAAATAATAAAGCTTTGATCCATTATAAACATTTGAATAGTTAGCAGTATATGTCGTCCAATTGCCAGAACCAATTGTACTTAATTCTGGATTTCGATAAATATCTACCGTCATTGTTGCTGAGGTACCACCCTTTGTAGCAATCGCAAAACCACTAGCTTGAGCCATTATTTTCATCGGTTTTGTATAGTTTTGATTTCTAACAACAAGATGGGGGTTATTATTACTTTGTTCTTTCAATGCTTTATTCGCTTCATTAAAAGTCGAATAACAACTCACTGTTTTATACTCAGCCTGCTTAGTTTCACTATTAACCGATACACTTTCCAAAGAGTATTGATCAACTGTACACTCAACCACATCAACAGCATTTATCTTACCATTAGATATAAACATTGACGTAAATAGAATAGAACCAATAAGTGCAAGTAGACCCATTTTTTTTGTTATCTTCATCTATTGATCTCCCTCTATATCAAAATCTAAACTGTAAGCAAAGGTAGTAATTTCATACTGAGCACCATTAACTTCAAAAAATAATAATCCTGAAGAAAGGTCTCCATTGTTTAATATATTCATTTCATCCGTAGTATCTAATTTCAGTTTTTCAGAGTTTGCACTAAACGATGCATCGACTCCAACAAGTTTTAAGGTTGCACTCTTTATAACAGTTCCCGGTTTCAAAATAGTTACTGGCACTACTAAAACTCGCGTATTGGAAGGATATCCCATCTCAACGTATTTTGTTCCATCTAAAACTAAGACAGAACCTAAATTGACCTCAACCAAATTACTCAACTTGACTGAGTCGTGTTGTTTCACATCAATTGGAGTAGAAACATCATCCTCATTCACAGGATCCTCATCAGGATTTTCGTTGTCTGGTACTTCATTAGGAACTTCAGTAAAACCAAAAAGAGTTTTATCTGATATCGGATTACTCAGATCAAACTTTAACTTAATATCATTATTAATAAACAATTGATACTCTCTTTGATTAGGCTCACTCACCACCAAAAAGAGATCACTTGTACCGTTATTTAAAATGTCCACACTAGAAATCTGATCCGGTTTGTAACCAACATCTCTCATCGTATCAAAGAAAGAAACAAAAGAACTAAATCGTGTATTTTCACTAGTCATCGAGTCTTTCAAATCAATTGCATCAACAATGTGTTTTCCTTCAACCTTCGCTAAAATAAACCCAAAGCTTAAATTATCAAATTTATAGTATTTATAGTCAGTAACAGTCACACTTGGTTTTTCTTCAATGACCACCACTGTATTTTTATTAGTCAAATCAATCGCCTTATAGAAACTAAAACCTGCAGTAACTAACAGTACAACACTTAGAAGCACTAAAAAGCTTTCATAGAGTTTCTTTGTATTCATATTTATCACGCTTTCGTTATTTAATCAGTAATTCAATCCAACTCACTTGGTTGCTCAAACGAACCTCAATTTTATAAGATTGATTTAGGGGGTCCAAATTGGAATCATCAACAACAAATATCAGATAACCAGATTCTTGTGCCATTGGTCGCATTAACACATTTTGTTTTCCGTCAATTGTATACTCTGGTCCAAGAGCAAAAACAAGTTCTTGAGTCCTCTCGAAATTTAGGCGAGCAGCACTCAAAATCACTTCTTTTGCGAAATCCACATTGACATTCACCACAAATGCACGAGAAGTTAATTTAAAATTGACACGATGTGCTTCTTTGTTCTTATCAACAAAAGAAATCAGTGCAGGCTCAATTTCAACTGCTGCTGATAAGGTAATTGAGTTACTAATCGTTTGATCAAGTCCACCATTATCTTCTTTAACAACTTCATCAGGATTATCATTATCAATCACAGGAGAACTCAATACCACCTCTTTACCTAAATCAGAGGATTTGCCGTAAGGCCAGTTTAAATTAAACACAAGTTTTGAAGGATTAACTCCCGCCACATAAACACTAACTTCATTTAAATGACTATTCTTAATTGGAATCAAGATAGTAGCACTCACTGAGTTTTCATTTGAAGTCAAAATGTTTGTTACGTTTTGTTTACTAAGATCATAACCCTTCGATGATATTTCGCTTTTATAACTGTCAATTTTATCCAGTCGAACTTGTTCACTCGTCATAAATCGAGACAACTCAAATTCAATTGGTTTATTATTCACAAGATTAATATTCGCAAGAATAAAACGAAACGGAACATCTTTTAAGTTATATACTTTGTAATCTTTGACACTAACAACAATTGTACTAAGAGGTTCATCAATTTGTGGTGCATGTTCCTGTGGAAAATGAATAAAATTTGTCTTAATAAGAATAAAGAATAGCACAGCGATGCTCACTATCAAACCTACGAGAACTCTAACCAATCGCTTAATTTTCATAGCATTCCTTTCTAACAAATTTCATTGATATAATAACACAAAAAGCAACTAAGATAAACCATGTCATTTATTGTCAACGATGTTATAATTATAAAGAGGTGGCAATTATGGAAAAAAGATATCACCAAAATTTAAGTAGTAACTCAAGCACAAAGATTAAATATCCTATACAAATCGGAAATATATTCAAACTCAGTTTTGGCGAAGAAGTAGGCAATTCCGTTAGTCATGGGGTTATGGCAGTACTGTTATTAATCGCTCTGCCATTTTGTGCAGTTTATGGGTATACAAAAGGTGGACCTTTACAATCAATCGGGAATTCCATCTATGTCATCAGTATCTTACTAATGTTCTTATCCAGTAGTCTTTATCATTCAATGAGTTTTGACTCATCCCAAAAACGAATCTTGCGTAAAATTGATCACAGTGCTATCTTTGTAGCAATTGCTGGATCCTTTACACCAATCATCCTGACAAACATACAAACTTCTCTTGGATACGGAGTTCTAATCGTTCAATGGATATTTGTCATCATAGGAATCCTCTTTAAATCACTATCCAAAAAAAGTAAACCAATAGCCTCTACAACCCTTTATCTAGTTATGGGATGGTCAGCAGTCCTACTCATCCCAAATCTTATTAGGATGAACAACTGGTTATTCTTAACACTCATTCTCTTTGGAGGTCTTCTTTATTCAATTGGAGTTTACTTCTATAGTCAAAAAAGCAAAGCCTGGTATCATTTCATATGGCATCTATTCATTATTGGTGCCTCAGTTAGTCATTTCATTGCCATCATATTCGTTCTATAAAAAAGATGTTAGAAGAATTTTCCAACATCCACAATCATAATCAATACAATAAACATTAACAGAAGAAAGTAGCTAGCCATAATCAGCAACTCTTCTGTTTTCTTATTCAACGGCTTCCCAGTAAGCAATTCAGGAAGAGTCAACAGTACTCTACCACCATCCAATACAGGAATTGGGATTAAGTTAAACACAGCCAAACTCATCGACAACTGAGCAATAAAACCCATAATAGAAACAATACCTTGAGTAGCTACTTCATTACTCATAGACATAATCGCAATTGGACCACCAACATTTTCTAGACCCTGACCTCTAAATAGGTTTAAGATAGCAAATAACACTGCTACAAAATACTGCCATCCAAAAGCTAAAGTGAATTGTACATTTTCAAAGAATCCAACACTTTTAACAGGAGCAATAAATTGAACTCCCGCTAAATAGCGATCCGAAGCACTATCAAATTGAGGAGTAATATCAAACATTAATTCTTCATTGTTACGATTAACAACATAGGTATAATTCCCCGAAGTATTACCAATAGCATCATTAATCTCATTTAAAGAATTTACTTCAATTCTTCTAGAATTCAGAATAACAGCCACAATCTTATCATCCTTTTGTATCCCAGCTTTTTGGGCTGGATAGCCCTCTATAACACCTCCAACAGTACTGGTAGTATTATCAGTATCAGCAACCCCCTGTACCCCTACGATTATCATTAAGAAAACAACAAATAAAACTATATTCATGAATATACCCGCAAGCATTATAAGAATCCTTTTAAATGGGTGTATACCTTTCACAGTCCTTTCAAAAGGGATATTGTCAGGCATTCCTTCATAGTTTTCACCTTCACCTGCCATCGCAACAAATCCTCCAAGCGGAAATGCTCGCAGTGAATAGGTAGTTTCTTTACCTTTTTTTGAAAACAACTTAGGACCAAATCCAATTGCGAACTCATGACAATATACATTAAACATTTTCGCAACTAATAAATGCCCTAACTCATGAATGGCAACCAATAATGATATCGCAACAATAAATACTATTACTCCATTAAATTCCATAGTGTTCCCTCACATAATTTCTAGCAAGTGCTTCCCCTTTATCATTAGCTTTAAAGACGTCATAGACATCTACTAATTCTTCTGGAAGATAACTCATGCACAAATCAGTAATCATTTGTTCTAACTGTAAGAAACTAATTTTCTCATTCAGAAACAATTGTACCCCTACTTCATTAATCGCATTCATTACACAACATGCATCTTTATTTAAACTCATCATCCTTAAAGCAGCCTTAAAGACAGGATAACGCTCTAGATTTAATGGTTTCAAATCAATCGACAAACCTTTCGATAAATCGAGTGGTTCAATTTCTAATTTTAAGTGTTTTTGATCACTCAAGGCATATAAAATAGGAAGTCTCATGTCTGAAGTAGCCCATTGTGACAAAATTGAAGTATCTTTAAATACAACAAGACCATGTACAATCGAATTTGGACTAATTAACACTTTAATTTGATTGTAATCCAATCCATACAAATGATGTGCTTCGATAACCTCAAAAGCCTTATTCATCATTGTAGCAGAATCAATCGTGATTTTATTACCCATAGACCAGTTTGGATGTTTTAGTGCATCTTGAAGAGTCACATTCTTTAATTCATCTCTGGATAGGTCTCTAAAACTTCCACCCGATGCAGTAATAATAACATGATCAACCTCTTCGATTGAATGCGATGACAACACTTGATACAAAGCAGAATGCTCACTATCAATAGGTGTTAACTGAACTTGATACTTCTTAACTAGATTCATCACAAATTCTCCACCTGCTACTAATACTTCTTTATTAGCAAGCGCAATGTTTTTACCCATTTCAATTGCTTTAATGGTTACTTCAAAACCACTAAATCCACTCAAACTACTCACAACCCATTCACAAGGTGTATTCTCTAACACTTCAACTAGTGACGTCTCACTACTATAAAAAGTAACTTCAGGGTATTTTGTTTTGAGCTCTTCTTTTTTTTCATCATCGATAAGGTAAACAGTATGAAGTTTATGTTTCTTTAGTACCTTATCAATAATTGATGTGTTATGTCCAACCGTGATTCCATTTAAAGTAAAAAGATGTGGATTGGATTCAATCACATCAATTGTTTGCTGTCCAATAGACCCTGAAGCTCCTAACAGGAAGATATATTTCATTGCAGTAAACTCCAAATCGTAATTAATGTTTGTAAGGCAAATAGTGAAAATATGATTGAATCGACACGATCAAGAACACCACCATGTCCAGGAAATATCTGACCAAAATCCTTAATGTTATATTTACGTTTAACCATCGAGAAAAACAAATCCCCCATTTGTGCTGTCACAGGAATGAGAGCAGAACTCCAAATAATGAAAGGCATACTTAGACTTTGAGACAAAACAAAATAACCAAAAAGTGTCCCAAATAAGAATCCTGACAACCAACCACCTATGGCACCTTCAATGGTCTTTTTTGGAGATATTCTTTCAATTAATTTGTGCTTACCAAACAGTGATCCAAAATAATAGGCACCTGTATCTGTCGCAAAATTAGCAACAAATATCCAAATAATTGCCCATCGTCCTGCTGAACCATAAATCCCTATTGCACCTCTAAGTGCATAGGCTAGAAGAATACCAAAAGTGAAGTTTTGGGTTACATCATTCAAGGTAAGCCGCTCATCAATTAAAGACATTAAAACCATTAAAATGAAATAAATTGAAATCGCAATAATCATGTAACCACTATCGACAAATGTCGAAACAAAAACCATCAAAAACATTAATACCTGAACAATAATGTTATAGTTTTTCTCTTTAAGATGATAGATTTCATGACAGGCAATTGCGGCAATAAGATAAAGCAATCCCTTAAAAATATTAATATCAATTAATATTCCTACTGCAGCAATAATCGCCAAAACAATTCCAGTAATTGTTCGTTGTTTCATTTATTAAGTCCCCCAAATCGACGGTCGCGTGAATGATATTCATCAATGCATTTATCAAACTCTTGTGGTGTAAATAATGGCCATGGTGTCTGTGTAAATATCAATTCTGCATAAGCGATTTGCCATAGTAGGAAATTTGAAATGCGCTTTTCATTACTTGTTCGAATCAGTAAATCAACATCTCCATAATCATGAGTCATTAAGTACTGTTCAACCTCTTTCTCGACTAGATTATTTTCTCTTCCTTGTGATACCTCTGCAGCATACTTTTTCATTGCTTCTACAATCTCATCCCGAGAACCATAATCCATGGCAAATACAAGCTTCATTTTCGTATTGTTTTTAGACTTTTCAATTGCTCTCTCTAGTACTTTTCGTGTTTGTGGTGCCAAACGATGAAAATGCCCAATGCATTCAACCTTAATTTGGTTTTGCATGAGCTCATCCATAAATCGATCAAAAAATATAGCAGGCAATTTCATCAAATAGTCGACTTCTTCAAGTGGCCTCTTCCAATTTTCAGTTGAAAAAGCATAAAGAGTTAAAACCTTTACACCTAAGTTGTTGGCATGAAGCGCAATGTCACGAACATTGTTTGCCCCATGATAGTGGCCAAAAGTTCTTTTCTTATTTTGTGATTTTGCCCAACGTCCATTACCATCCATAATGATGGCAACATGATTGAGCGAGTCAATCACGTCTATACCGTCATGATTTCTGCAACTTTTTCTTCAGAAATCAAATCGATTTTCTTAATAAATTCATCAGTTGTTTTTTGAATCTTTTCTAATTCACGTCTTTCAACATCTTCAGAAAACTCATCGTCCTTCTTCACATCTTCATTGACATCCCTACGAATGTTTCTGACAGCCACTTTTGCTTCTTCAGCAAATTTACTAACTTCTTTCGCTAATTGCTTTCTTGTTTCACCTGTTAATGCAGGTACTAACATACGAACAACTGTGCCATCGTTTTGGGCATTAAGACCTAAGTTGGCAGCATTTATAGCTTTTTCAACATTTCTTAATTGAGAAGTATCATACAGTTTCACAACGAGTTGACGTCCTTCAACAACTGAGATTTGACCTAATTGATTAATCGGTGTCATTTCTCCGTAATAATCAATCATGACATTAGAAATCATATTTGGGTTTGCTCGACCCGTACGAAGAACATGCAAATCACTTTCTA
>CAZWPP010000003.1:0-38369 GCA_964635335.1 uncultured Erysipelothrix sp.
TCTTAATTGAACAACCGCAAATGGTTTCTCATTGTCTTTAGCCAAACCTACAGGTTTTAATGGGCCGAAAGTCAACGTTTTAATACCTCTTTTTGCCATAACTTCTACTGGCATACATCCTTCAAAGACTTTCTCATCTTCGAAGTCTTTTAATTCAACCGTTTTAGCACTAATGAGTTCATTATAAAACACCATAAACTGTTCTCTTGTCATTTGACAGTTAATATAATCAGCAGTTCCTTTATCATATCGACTTTTTTTGTAAGCTATGTTCATGTTTATGGAATCATATTCAATAATTGGTGCAACCGCATCAAAAAACGAAAGTGATTCTTCATCAAAAAATCCACGAATCGACTCTGATAAATCATCACTGGTCAACGGTCCAGAAGCAATAATCGTTAACCCTTCAGGTATTGAAGTCACTTCTTGATTAATCATTGTGATATTGTCAAATTTCAACAACTCTTCTTTTATCGCTTTTGAAAATAAGTCACGATCAACTGCAAGAGCACTTCCTGCAGGGATCATTGTCTTGTCTGCAGCTCTCATAATAATAGAATCCAGAGTTCGCATTTCTTCTTTTAGCAAACCAACAGCATTGGTCAGTTCGTTTGAACGCAATGAATTTGAACAAACAAGTTCCGCAAAATCCCCTGTTTGATGAGCTGGAGTCATCTTCACTGGTCGCATTTCATATAGATTGACTTGTAATCCTCTTTTGGCACATTGATAAGCAGCTTCACAGCCTGCTAATCCTGCGCCAACTATATTAATTACTTTGTTCATTGTTTGCACTTTCTTCTTGTTCTTTAAGTTGTTTTGCGCTGATGGTACTATTTGGTTTTATATATCGACACTTAGGAAATCCAGAGCATGCAACAAACTGGGATCCATAACGACTTTTCCGATAAACAAGTGGCTTGCCACATTCAGGACACATTTCACCGGTCTCTTTAGCTGGTTCTTTAACCTTGTTGGCTAAAGGTCGATGATACTTGCAGGTTGGATAATTTTCACAAGCAATAAACTTACCAAAACGACCATATCGATATATCAGTTGGCCTTTATCTTCTGGACATTCTTCACCAATGTATTCATTTGGTGCTTTCTCCATTGTTTCATAAGCTTTTTTAACCAGCGGATCAAAACGATCATAGAAGTCTCTTAGAGCAGCAATGTGGTCTTCTTTTCCTTCAGCAATTTCATCGAGTTCTCTTTCCATGTTTGCTGTATATTTAACATTGATAATTCCGGAAAAGTTTTCTGTTAGCTTTTCATTAGTCAATAATCCTTGATCGGTAGGAACAAACACTTTTGATTTTGAACCTTCACTCATTGCCTTGTATTCAACATAACCCCTTGACACGATAGTATCCATAATAAATGAGTAAGTACTCGGACGACCAATACCATTTTCTTCAAGTGCTTTAATGAGTCGTGCTTCATTGTAGCGAAGTGGAGGTTGAGTAAAGTGTTGTTGTTTATTGAGTGATTTTGGTGTAACCATTTGATTAAGCTCTAATTCCGGCAAGATTGTATCTTTATTGGTTTCATAGGGTCCATATACTTTCGTATAACCATCAAAAACCATCTTGATACCGTTAGATATAAGCTGGTAATCATTTTTTTCAAAGGTATAAGCAACCGTTTCTTGTTTAGCTCCAGACATAAGACTTGCGAGTGTTCTAGCATAAATTAAACTGTAAAGACGGAATTCATCTGGTGTTAAATATTTTTTAATACTGTCCGGTGTCTTTGTCACATCAGTCATACGGATCCCTTCATGGGCATCTTGGCTATTATCATTCGCTTTAACAGCTCTATATTTACCGACATATTTCTTCCCATATTCAGATTCAATATACGAAAGAGCACTCTCAACAAATGATTGAGATAAACGCGTTGAATCCGTTCTCATGTATGTAATAAGACCTTCTAATTCATCTTCTAACTGAACCCCTTCATATAGTTTTTGAGCAACACGCATCGTTTTCTTCGAGTTAAAATTAAGTTTCGTTGCTGCTTCTTGTTGAAGAGTTGACGTAATGAAAACCAATTTTGATTCTTTCTTACGTGTTTTTTGTTGAATATCAACCAGTTGAAGTTCCCCTTCAATTGCTTTAAGGATTTGATCAGTTTGCTCTTCACTTTCGATTTTAAGTTTCTTATTTTGATACTTCTCAACCTTAGCTTCAAAATCCTTCTTGCTCTCATTAAATAAAGCCGTGATTGACCAATACTCTTCAGCAACAAATTCCCCAATTTCTTTTTCTTTCTCTACAATCATCTTTAGCGCAACGGATTGAACCCGTCCAGCTGATTTAGAGCGAATTTTCGACTTTAGTAACTTAGATAGTTTAAACCCAATAATTCTATCGACAATACGACGAGTTTCTTGAGATTTCACTAAATCCATGTCTAATTTTCGAGGAGAGTCAAAAGCTTTTTTCACTGCTTCTTTCGTTATTTCATTAAAGACAACTCGATTTTCTTCATTGATGTCAAGCTCTAATTCCTGTGCTAAATGCCAAGAAATGGCTTCTCCTTCACGATCCGGGTCAGTCGCAAGGAAAACATGTTGTGCTTTCTTGATATCGTTTTTCAAACTCTTTACAACATCTTTTTTATCCTTATTAATTATGTATTTGGTTTGAAATTGATCATCTACATCAACACCCAGTCCTTCTTTTCCACTCGTCGCAAGATCGCGAATGTGTCCTTTCGAACTGACAACTTTGTAATCTTTTCCTAAATATTTTTCGATTGTCTTCGATTTAGAAGGTGATTCCACAATCACTAGATTTTTCATTTAAATTCTCCTTCTCTTGTTTTTATCATGTCCATTACGACATCTTTTGTCAATACGGTTGCTCCTTCGTTGATTAATAAGTGACAACCATCTCCATTCGTATTGTCAATTGGATAAGGTAGACAATACAGTTCACTATCCATCTTCATTGCTTCATGAGCAGTATGCATCGTTCCACTTTTAAGGCTAGCACTCATCACAAATAGCTTCTTACTACAAGCAGCTATTAGACGGTTTCTCCAAGGAAAATGGTGTTTAAGTGGTTTAACATCATTTGGAAATTCTGATATGATCAAATGATTTTTCTTGATATGTTCATACAAGTTCCTGTTACAAGCTGGATAAACACGATCAATTCCACAACCTAAAATTGCGACAGTATGATAAGAACTCTGATGAGCAACTGTATCAATCCCTTTTGCTAAACCTGACACAACTACTGTATCTTGATTTAGACTCGCAATTAACCATTGTGTTTGTTTGATTGCATAATCATCACATTCTCTAGATCCAACCACCGATATACACTTATCGTTAAGCAATTCTAGCTTTCCATAATAAAATAGCACGAGTGGAGGGTATTGTAAACGATAAAAACAACTTGGGTAATCTTTATCACCATAAATAACATAATTACTCAAGCACTTTTGTGGTGCTACCGAAACATTTCTTTTAATCATTCGAACGATTTTGTTGTAATCTCCCTTACAAAAAATCGCGATATCTTTGTAACGTTCTCTCATAATTATGTTGTAAGAAAATACTCTGTACTCCTAAATATCAAATGATATTTGTGATTCTTTAAATAGTTTATAAGATTTTCTGTGAATCGCTAATACTCCAAAATTCTTTATTGCTTCATAATGTTGTTTCGTTGGATATCCTTTGTGTTTCGCAAATCCGTAATCAGGATAAAGTTCATCATACTTTTTCATAATATCGTCACGCATTGTTTTCGCAATAATGCTTGCTGCAGCAATACTAATACTCTTATGATCTCCTTTGATCAAACTATGAAACTCACCATTAACATCCAATGGCATTGCATCACTGAGTACACAAGCAACTGCCAAACTTTCATCGGCAATTTCTTGCATCGCTTTTTGGGTTGCACGATAAATGTTATAGGTGTCAATCTCTTCAACTGATACAATTTTTAAATAAATAGCTACTGAATTATCTTTAATGTATGAAACAAGTTTCTCACGTTTTTTCTCACTCAGAACCTTCGAATCATCAATCATTGAGTAGTCCAGATATGGTTTTAAGATGACTCCACAAACAACACAAGGACCTGCTAATGGTCCTCGCCCTGCTTCATCGATTCCTAGTAATAAATATTCTTGTGCCCAGATTCGTTCTTCAAAATCTTTCAATGCACCTTTATTCTTGTTGATCATCATTTATTTCATCCCAACTAAATCGTCCAAAAACATGGTTTTGGATGTCTCTAAGCACCATCATAGAGCCGTCATTCTCTTGTTTTCCAGTAATTTTAACAATATTCTTTTTAATTTGTTCAATATCACTAATATCATCTACTTGATAACGCTCGATTAGTTTATCTTTGTATTCTTTTGCTAACCGCTGTAATCCATAAGTTATTACCTGATCAATTTCAAAACCAGTTTCTTTAACTGATAAGCATAAAGCTAAGTTCATTCCTTGTTCTTGATTTTCAAAACGTGGCCATAACAATCCTGGACTATCAACAATTTCCAAGTTATCTGATACTCTAACTTTCTTAAGTGATTGAGTAACACCTGGACGGTTTGCAGTTTCGTTTACTTTTCGGTTAGCAGCTCGATTTATAATTGTCGATTTACCAACATTTGGAACACCCATAATCATTGCACGAATTATGCGAGGTTTAATACCTCGTTTTAGATCCTTTTCATGCTTCTCTTTCATGACTAAAAGACATCCTTGTTCTATTTTTTTAGACACATTATCCTTTAAAACATCTAAAGAAATTACTACAGCCCCTTCTTTTTCAAGTTTCTTTTGCCACATTTCAGTTAAATATGGGTTAGCTAAATCCTTTTTAGTTAATACAATCAAGCGTGGTTTGTTTTTTATAACTTCATCGATTAAAGGATTGTGACTCGATTCTACGATTCGGGCATCTCTACATTCAATGACCATATCAACTGCTGGTAACATTTGTTCTATGTTGCGAATTGCTTTGGTCATATGACCTGGGAACCATTGTACACTCATGTTATTGACCCAAATATTTTAATTCATTCAATGGGTAAAAAATTAAAATATCCTTACTAATAATATCATTTCGATGAAATGGTCCCATTTCACTTCTAGAATCCAGTGAATAAGGTCGATTATCGCCCATCACAAAATACTCATCTGTGTTAAGGGTGATTGGGCCAAAGTCCCGATCAAATGTTTGGGATGTTGACTGTTGATACTGTGTTTTATACGCTTGGTTAATAAAATTCTGTTGAATCTCTTGATTGTTAATGTAAAGTACATTTTTTCTTATTTCGATAGTTTCATTAGGTAGAGCTATGAGTCGTTTTACAATCAATCCATGTTGTTGTGAATTCACAACGACTATATCAAACCTTTTAAACTGTTCTGTTTTAAGAGCAATTAGACTGCTAAAGCCTCGTTCACCGTTCTTAAGGGTTGGGTACATTGAAACTCCGACTACTTCGACAGGCTTAAAAAACCATTTATTAATTGTGAACACAATTAAAATGGATAGAATTATACTTTTCATAATTTCCCAAAGATATGGTTTTTTCTTCATGTCTGCTCCTTAGAAAAAAGCCGTTCGAAGACGGCTTATTTTTAGCGAATTTCTTTAAGACGAGATGCTTTTCCTGAACGACCACGTAGATAGAATAATTTCGTACGACGGACACGTCCTTTACGAAGCACTAGAATATCAGCAATAATTGGTGAATGTAATGGGAACTTTCTCTCAACACCGACACCATTTGATATTTTACGAACCAAGATGCTTTCGCTGATTCCGCTTCCTTCTTTCGCAATCACAAGCCCTTCAAATGCTTGGATACGTGTTTTCTCACCTTCTTTAATACGAACATCTACTCTGACAGTGTATCCTGGTCGTATTTCTGGTAAGTCTTTCTTTAATTGAGAAGCAGTAATCTCTTTTACTAAACCTAAATTCATCTTTTCACACTCCATTCCTTTAATTTGGTTCATAACCAGTAAACGTCATCGGAACCAAAGGCTTTACTAATTTATCATAATTTACTACTAATTACAACACTTCTTCTGTTTGAATTTCGTTAAGTAGCTTGATTTCTTCTTTAGTTAACTGTTTTTGGGCTAACAAATCAGGTCGAACCTTCAACGTTTTTCTCAACGACTCTTTTAAACGATACTTTCGAATGTTTTCATGATGTCCACTTTGTAGAACCAAAGGCACTTCTTTTCCATCGTAAACAGCAGGTGTAGTGTAATGAGGATACTCTAAAAGATTGTTTTCGAATGATTCTTCATCTAAACTTTCTTTAGTAATAACATCATCCAACAAACGAATTACACTATCACTAATGACCATTGCAGCAAGTTCACCACCAGTTAAAATGTAGTCTCCAATACAGATTTCTTCATCAACTTCATCTAATACCCGTTGATCGATTCCTTCGTAATGTCCACACAATAATATTAGGTGACTATAAGTACTTAACTTTTGAGCTTTAGCTTGTTTATAAACACTTCCAGACGCTGACAAGTAAATTGTATACGACTCACTCGTCTTAACACTACGTAACGCATCCAAAATAGGTTGTGCTCTCATAACAAGACCAGCTCCTCCACCATATGGTTTATCGTCAACACGGTGGTGTTTATCAAGACTAAACGAACGAATATCTATTGTTTCAATGTTAACTAGATTTCTTTTGATTGCTTTATTGATAATCGATGTTTCAATAAACCCTACAAATTGTTCTGGAAATAAAGTTAGAATTGAGATTCTCATCGCAACCCCTCAATCATTTCAATCACAATCTTTTTGTCATTAATATCAACTTCTCTAATAAATGCTTTAACAAATGGAACTAAAAAGTCCCCTTGTTTATCTCTAACTCTCAAAACAGCACTCGCTGGTTGTTCAATCACTTCAACTACCTTGCCTATTAATTGAGAGTTCGTGTCAAAAACATCACAGTCCTTCAAGTCAAAATAATAGTAATCATCGTTTTCTAATGATTTTACTTGATCTTTATCGATATACAGTAAAGCATCTCTTAATTTTTCTGCATCTTCACGAGAACTAGCACAATTAAACAATACAGTACCTATGTTCCCAGTGAAGTTAGAAGACAAAACAATAATATCACTTAGTTGATTGTTGAGTTCAATTTTCAACTTAGTTCCTTTTTTAAATCGTTCCTCTACAAAATCAGAATCTGAAAAGACCCTTACTTGTCCTTTTAAACCTACAGCTTTAGTTACTTTTCCAAGATATAAAAGTCCCATTATTCGATTGCTTCAAATTTAATGGTAACTTTTTTATCAACATGACGAGAAGCAATCCCCATCACTTGACGAAGAGCGTTAGCCATTGATCCTTTTCTACCAATTAAGCGTCCTACATCATCGTTTTGAGCGTAAATGACAAGAATAGTTTCGTTTTCATTTAGACTAGACAATTCTTTAACGTTCAACGCATTTTTGTTCTCAACCATCGGTTCAACTAAATCATGTAATACTTTAGATAATTCCATGTTTACTTCGCTAATTTGCTATCCGCAAATTTTTTGATGATTCCTTCTTTACTTAAGATATTTCTTACTGTATCTGAAGGTTGTGCGCCATCGTTTAACCATTTCATAACTTTTTCTTCGTCTACCTTAACTTGTGCTGGTTGTTTTGTTGGATCATAGTAACCTACGATTTCAATAAAACGGCCATCACGAGGAGAACGAGAATCAGCAGCAACGATTCTGTAGAAAGGTGCTTTCTTTGCTCCACTTCTTTTTAAACGTAATTTTACAGCCATATATATTTCCTCGACTTTCCTAACGAAGTATACACAAAAAATTAAAAGGAGTCAAGCTTTTTTACTTGACTCTATAAATATTAAATTCATAAGGGGATAAACTCTTTCGATGAACCTCAGTATTACTAAAAATTAGCTGGTAATTTTTAGTATTCTGATATTTTGGAACAAAGCTTTCACTTAGATTCATTTCTACATACAATGTGAAGTCTTCGTCTTTTCGATAGTAACCAAAATAGTTCTTTTTATTTTCAAAAACAAATTCCACAGTCCCATAAACAAAGGTTTTAAACTCTTTTCTTAAAGCAATTAATTCTTTTGTAAAATTATAGACCGAGTCAATTGCTTCCATCTGTTTCGAAACAATTGCTTTTGGATTCTTCTCTAAGTTCATAAACCAACCTTTAGAACCAAAGCCATAGTACTCTGTTTCATCCCACATCATACAAACCCGAGCATGATCACGACTACCAGCTAACAAGACTGATAAGCTATCTTTTTCACTGTTTTTTATTAATTCTTCATATTTATTGATGGATTCAACATCTTTGTAATCCTCAATCGATTTAAAAGGTTGATTACGCGTCCCAAGTTCTTGTCCTTGGTATAAAAAGACAGTTCCTTGTAATGTCAACAGCATCCCATTTAAGAGCATACATAGTTTGTCATAATGGATGGAATCATGATTTATTTTACTTGCCATCTTGGGATTGTCGTGATTATCTACAAACAAAGTCATCCAATCATTGTTACTCAAACTGTTTAGGTAACCAATATAGTATTGTTTCAGATAGTTTAAATCATACTGATACTGATCAAAACGAGTGTGTCCAGGTGATTCTAAATGATCAAAATTAAAGACAGCATCCAATTCTTTTCGTTGACTCTGTGACAATAATCTTCCCATTTGTATTCCAACACCTGGAGTCTCACCAACCGCAAAACTGTTATACTTTTCAAAACTATTCATACGTAATTCATGTAAATACTGATGAAGATGAGGACCATAGTAATAATGTTCAATCCCATAAAACTCCATCAGCTTACCAATCACTTCATTCCCTTGAGGCAACCCTTCTTTTTTAGAAATGTAGTTAATGACATCCATCCGAAAACCATCCACACCAAGCTCTAAATAGAAATTAACAATATCACTTACTTCTTTTCTGACCCTTGGATTGTCCCAATTCAAATCAGCTTGCTTCTTAGAAAAGAGATGCAGCATCCATTTATTTATCTGTGGTTCAAATTTCCAAGCAGACCCACTAAAGAAAGAAACCCAGTTGTTGGGAACCTCATCACTCTCAACTAAGTAATAATAATCTTGAAACTCTTGATTTCCATTGAGTGCAATTTGGTACCATTCATGTTCATCAGAAGTATGATTGACAACTAAATCCATAATAATTTTCATATCTCTAACATGTAACTCTTGAATAAGATTCTTCAAATCTTCCATGGTTCCCATGTCATCAGCAATCTGTCGATAGTCCCTAATATCGTAACCATTATCATCATTTGGAGAATCATAGATAGGAGACAACCAAAGGCAGTCAATACCAAGTCCCTTTAGGTAATCCAATTTACTAATGATACCATTGATATCACCAATACCATCTCCATTGCTGTCTTTAAAACTCTTCGGATAGATTTGATAAAAGACAGCTTCTTTAAACCATTTATGTTCGATTGGATCCACCGATTCAATAGGATAATCTTTTTCACTATTCACTAAGTCAATGAGTGCATCAATTAGATCAGTTCCTATGACCTTCGAGAATTTCTTTTCAAGAGTTTCAAGTCTCATCTTGAGAATAAATGGAACAGATAATACCTTCTTGTTCACATTTGCTTGAAGTAAAATCTTATCAAGAACGTCCCTTCCAACTACAGTTTTATAGAGATCACCAATGGTGCTATTTTTCGTTAACATCTTTTTTCTCTTGTAAGCTTTCTAGTATTTCTTTGTATGTAATTTCATTGATAATGTACTTTCTTGCGTAAACTAAATAACCGATTAATATTAGAATTAGTGGTAGAATGAGCATTGAAACTTTGAAAAGAAATAAGCCTTCTTGAGTCATGTCAAGATGTGAGGTAGCATCTTTCATCCCCGACAAAATAACAGTGGATCCCACTATTCCAGTTGCGATTGCGCCACCGATTTTGTTGATAAGTGGTTGTAAAGACAAGGTAACCGAATCGTTGCGTTGTCCCAATTTTAGTTCTCCGTATTCGACCGTATCTGCAATAAACATCAGCATGAGTAGTTGAATAAAAGCTTGTCCAACAAATAGTAACACCCCTGCAATAACAATAGTGGTTATGGATGTTTGTGAAAAGAAGAAAATTATATAACCCATTATTACTAAAATAGTAGCAAAGAAATACATCTTTTTTCGTGTAAACAGAAGAGAAACTCTTGGAAATATTAGAAGAGCAGCAATTTGAGAAACTCCAAGTACTAACGCAAAGATTGAATATTTTGTTTCATCTCCAAAAACATATTTAAAGTAGTACTCTCCAAAACTTGTCGTGGTTGTGTAACCAATCATGAATAACGCCATGGATACAGCTGTCCACAGCAATTGATCATTTTTAAGAATAATGGAAAACATGTCTTTAAAACTTGTGTGTTCACTGTTCTCATATAGTGATATATCTTCTTTAACACCGAACAATGTAAACAATTGAAACAACCACATAATGATTACTAAGATAATCGCAAGTACAAAATACGCTTGTTTCATTGATCCAGTTATCTCACTTAACATCGCAGTTACTGGTTTAATAGCAACTACTAATGTGAAGAGTCCAATATTCGCAAAAATCCTGGCTATAGAACCTATCTTTTCTCTTTCTTTTTGATCTTGAGACAATGAAGGTAACATACTCCAATAGGCGATATCATTGGCTGTAAAACTGATTTCCCATAACAGATAAATAATCGCAAATGCTATAACAAATCCTACTCCATCTAGTCCAAAATCAACAAACATCAAAATTGTGAATAATCCCGAAAAGAGTGCTCCTGATAGAATCCAAGGTTTGAACTTACCAAATTTAGATTTTGTGTTATCTACTAAGACTCCCATGAAAGGATCATTAAACGCATCAAATACCCTAAAAATCATAAAGACGATGGTAACCATCCACATGGTAGACTTAGAAACCATTAACACATCGGATAAGTAAAACATTAAGAACATTGAGATTAAGGTGTAAACCATGTCTCTTCCGATTGTGCCTAATCCGTAGAAATAACGATTCTTACTTGTTTGTCTATTCATTGTATTCTCTTTCTATCACATACAATTGTGAACCAAAATCAGATAATATTCTTAATGCTTTGTTATAACCTGAAGCCATGAACTGATTATTTAAAACAATACCATTATTCAGTGCGTTCCCACTAACATTAAAGGATACAGTGCCATCTTTTAGTGCGATATACTTTTCCGCTTGCGTTAAAACAAATCCACTAGGTCGTAAATGTATAGGAACAACGTGGTGGAGGTGTTCTTTAAAACGATCAATCATCAATCGTTGTGGTTTAGTGTAAAAGTGATAAATAACCGAATCTTTCAAACCTATTGTTTTCAGATATTCAAAGGATTCAACAGCATTTGTTTGTTTTTGAAAGTACCCAACAATGCTGGTATCATCTAAAGTTAATTGCCACTGAACACAATTATCCTTTTCAAGATTAAAGCGATAAAACGTGCCATACTGAAGAATTTTGCGATATTTCTTATAGAATTCAGTCTGATCTTTCATTTCCTTCAGTTCAACACTAGTTACATTATTCAAATCTAACTCATACCCAAATGCACCAAAGGCACTCACATTAAATCGAGTGGAAAGAGGAGTTTGACGAAGGGTTGAAGCATGAGGACTAACGGATACATGATTACTAATTACTGAAACAGGATAGAAATAGCTCAAGCCTTCTTGTATCTTTAGTCTCTCGATAGGATCAGTGTTATCAGAACTCCATATCTGTGTTGCGAAACACAACATTCCTAAGTCGAAGCGATTTCCTCCAGAACTACACATTTCCAAAAGAACAGAAGGTCTTGGTGTGAAGATGCTATCCAAAACACGGTATAAACCAAGAATATACTCATGATAAAACGTACCTTGATTCTTGAGGGTTGACCCATATGCATCACTGATGTGCCGATTCATATCCCATTTAATGTAATCAATTGCATTATCATCAATTAACTTTGAAACATTATCGATAATATATTTTTGAACAAGAGGATTACTTAAGTCCAAAACCAATTGATTTCTTCCCATTGCACTTTGAGTATAGGGAGTTTTTATTACCCACTCAGGATGGTTTCGATAAAGATCACTATCCATATTTACCATTTCTGGCTCTACCCATATTCCACATTTAAGATCCATCTCTTTGATTTTTTTAAAGAAATGGTGGAGACCTTTAGGAAACTTCCTCTTGTTTACGTGATAATCACCTAACCCCGAGTGATCGCTGTTTCGGTCTGAAAACCAACCATCATCAACCACAAACAATTCAACACCAATCTCTTTCGCTTTCTTAGCTAGATTGAGTAGCTTGGCTTCATTAAAATCAAACATTGTCGCTTCCCAATTATTATAGACAACTGGCTTTAACAGATTAGGTTGTCGGACAATACAATGATTAATAAAATCATGAAAGTTTTTGGAAACTCCATTGTTTCCTTGATTGCTTAGTGTAATTACTACTTCTGGGGTTTCAAAAATTTCATTTGGTGCTAAATCTAGATTAAAGTTTAATGGATTGATACCGATATTAACACGAATTGTATTTAAGTAATGGTGGTGGATACTACAATAATGATTGCCACTATATATCATGTTTAAACCAATGGAAATCCCCTCGTTTTCTTTATCCAAACTAGACAACATCACACCACTGTTAAAAAAGTGAGACGTTGCACCTGTGGTCGATTGATTAACAAATGATCCACTACTTACTTTTCTTTTCTTGAGATGAGATTCTCTAGCCCACGTTCCTGACAAATTATAAATAGTATAATCTCTATTTAAAAGGTCTAAAGTACAACTCATCAATTTTGTAATCACGATATCATTCTCGGAACAATTTTCAATAGTAAGTCTTCTGGTAATAATGTCAAAGTCTTCATAACAAGTATAGTGTAGAATTATTCTTTGAGATATTGATTTATCAATCAGTTTGATTGCTAATGATTTAGCACTTAAATGATCTTTTGAAACTATTCCTTTTTGAATTTTAGGTTTTTCATCAATCAATTCATAAGAATTAAAAATAAAGTTACTATTAAAATTCGTGATGTTATCAATAAGTTCAATTGATGGCTCACGATAGTCTCCTTTTCCCGTACTCGAAAACTCTAGTAACAGTGAATCAAGTACATAGGTTGAATCTGTGTTATCTATTTGAATGTTTCCACCTAACGAAATATCGTGTTTTAAACGCACAGCGCCTATATCTGTTTCGAATATTTTTGGACCATAATACAGTTGGTTAAGATGACCATGTGATGTTACTTCAAAGATGTAGCTGGTTTTTTTTGTAGTCAAAAAGAAGCGATTATTATCAACTCGAATCATATCTATTTGTGATAGTGTTGATTCTTCACATAATACTCGTAAGTTTCTTCACTAATTCCTTTTTCTTTAATTATTTGAGAGTAGAAATGACCAGAATGCTTAATTGTTCTTTTTTGGGTTTCATAATCGTTATGGACAAGACCAAAGCGAGCACTTTCCCCTTCAGCCCATTCAAAATTATCAATAAAGCACCAATAATAGTATCTTTCAATTGGAAGATTTGATTGGTTAACAACTTCCAGATGATCGAACAGATATCGATTTCTAAACTGATCGTTATTATCACAGGTACCATTTTCTGTAATATAAATCGGTACATTTAAAACAGAATAAAGTTCATTAGCGACTGTTATTAATCCTTGTGGATAAATTTCCCATCCTAAATCATTCTTGTAACAATTATCCATGAAACCTTCTTGTAAGTTCTTAACGGTTGTTCTAGTGTAATAATTGATGGCAATAAAATCAATGTACTGTCCTTGTTTCACTTTTCCATAGTTGTCCAAAGGGAAATCAAACTTACCTAAAAACATCGCATTGGTGAGTTTGTCTTGAAACAGTGATTTGAATAATGAAGCTATATTTTTATCCAAATAACTATTGGAATTTGTTGCAAAGTCTCTAACATGGTGGGCAAAACTAACTTTAGTGTTAGTGAAATTTCGATTATTCCTAATTGTATGGATAAGTTCATATGCTTTAATGTGAGCTAAAGCAAAGACACTCATCACCTTAATTGTTTCACTCAAACTCTTTTTTTCTGGTGGCCATACTCCAAAGAAATGGCCATTGACTGCATACACATTGGGTTCGTTAATGGTAATATACTCATCAACTAAATCACCGAATACATCTAAACATTTGGCAACAAACCTTAAGAAATAAATGATATTTTCTTTTTTTGTCCAAGCACCTTTTTCTTCGAACCACAAGGGGTGAGAAAAATGATAAAAAGTAAGTATCGGATGGATATTAAGTTCTTTCATTTCGAGTATCATGTCTCTGTAATGAACAAGAGCATCTGAATTGAAATTGTTTTCACTTGGTTGAATTCTTGCCCATTCAATAGAAAACCGGTAGTCTTTGATTCCCATGTGTGCCATTAACTTCAGATCTTGAGCATACAATACATAATGATTATTCGCTCTTTCAACATTACTGTGATCTGTGATTTTATCTTGATCACTGAACCAGTTCCAATTAGAGTTAACTCTTCCACCTTCTATTTGAGTAGAAGCGCTGGCTACGCCTAATCTAAAATTATCTTTGAATTTCATATGATGATAATCTCCTTGTTATATTTATTATACAGGATAGATTATTGTTTACACAAAGAAAAAAAGGACAATGTCCTCTTTTTTACTATTTCATCATTCGGCTAAAGATTCTCATTGAATCTTTCATCTTATCATATTGATTCAATAAGCGATTTACATCGGTTGTTGTAACTCCTGCCCCCTCAGCAATTCTTCGTTTTTGAGAAGCACGTATTAAATTTGGCTTTTCTCTTTCTTTTTTAGTCATTGACTGAATCATTGCTCGAGTCTTTTTCAAACTTTCTGCTGATTTTTCATCATCAAGTCCTTCTGTCATCTTATTACCGCCTGGCAATAGTTTTAATAATCCAGATAGTGGACCCATTCGATTCACTTGTTGTAAGGAAGTTAATAAATCATCCATTGTGAATGTTCCATCCATGAATCGTTGAGCAGCTTTTTCAGACGCTTCCTGATCCATTTTCGCTTCAGCTTGTTCAATAAGAGAAAGAATATCGCCCATCCCAAGAATTCTTGATGCAACACGATCTGGATAGAAAAGTTCTAAGTCTTCTAGTTTTTCACCTGTACCTACAAATTTTACAGGAACATTTGTAACTTTTCTGACCGATAAGATTCCCCCACCTCGTGAGTCACCATCATATTTTGTTACTACGAGTCCAGTTAAAGAAACGCGTTCTTTAAATTGTCGTGATACACTGACAATATCTTGACCAACCATTGCGTCGACAGTTAAAAGAATTTCATCGGGTTTGACAATTGATTCGATTGCTACTAGTTCTTGCATCAACGCTTCATCAATAGATAATCGTCCAGCTGTATCCACAATGACAGTGTCAAACCCATTTGTTCTGGCATATGCCATCGCATTTTTTACTACTTCGGTTGGTTGACCTTGATCTTGTGAGTAAATTTGAACATTGACTTGCTTAGCAAGAATAGTTAATTGTTCAACAGCAGCTAATCGTTGCATATCCGCAGCTACTAATAAAACATTTCTATTTTGTTTTGCGGTTATGTGCTTTGCAATTTTTGCTGAACTTGTTGTTTTACCAGATCCCTGTAAACCAACCATCATGATTACAGATGGATTGCTTTTGAAGTTAAGGTTTTCTTGGTTTTCACCAAGCAATTCAATTAATTCATCATTAACGACTTTAACGACTTGCTCGCTTGGTTTTAAAGAAGTCATCACTTCTTGACCTAACGCTTTAACTTGAATATTGTCAATAAAGTCAGAAACAACTTCAGGGTGAACGTCTGCTTCAATTAAAGCAAAACGAACTTCTTGAATCATTTCTCTCATATTTGTTTCAGTTAATTTACCTTGTCCAACAAGGTTTTTAAAGCTTCGACTTAAACGATCGGTTAAATTTTCAAATGCCATAGATACTACTCCTTAATTACGATTTTCACTGTACATTATAACAGACTTATGTTCTAAAAGATAACGTTCAAAAACTTAGAAAAAATCATCTTTTTGAATTGAGATTTTAACAACTTCGATGTCACTTAAAGATAAATCAACCCATTTATCAACTTCTATCTTTTCTTCAAACTTTAATACTTTATCAATTTTCGGCTTTGTTATCGGATTTTTCGGGTCGAAAATTGTACAACAATCTTGAAAAGGTAAGATAGATATATCATAAGTGCCAATTTTCTTACTAATTTTAATAATTTCATTTTTATCCATACCAATTAGGGGTCTAAAGATAGGCATCCCTACTGCGCGATTAATCACATCAATACTCTCCATGGTTTGAGAAGCAACTTGACCTAAAGATTCACCACTCACAAGCACCTTGCATTTAACTTGTTCACCTCTTTTTTCAGCAATCCTGACCATATAACGACGCATCAAGGTAATTGCGTAGGATTCACTTGCTTTATCATAAATTTCAAGTTGCGTTGGGGTAAAATTTACGATGTGAAGTTTAAACTCTGGTTGAAACTTGGTTAAGATTTCTAGCAATGATTTCACTTTATCGAGTGCATTTTGACTAGTATAGGGTTGAGCAGCAAAATGAATGCAATCTAGTTGAACTCCACGTTTCATCATCATATAGGCAGCTACAGGAGAATCAATTCCTCCAGATAAAAGTAACATTGCCTTCCCTTGGACACCAACAGGATATCCTTTAGCTCCTTCTTGTTGGTTGACCATTACATAGGCTTGATTTTCATCAACTTCAACTTTAATTCTAAGTTCTGGGTTGTGAACGTCAACTTGGTACTCAGTATTTTTTAATATCTCCCCTGCCAATAATCGGTTAATAGCATCACTAGAGTTCCCAAACTTTTTGTTGCGTCGACGTGTTTCTATTTTAAATGTTTTTTTATTTTGTTTGATAGCTAGATCAAGTGCTAATGCTTTTAGCTTGTCTTCATCCAACTCACAAGGATAACCAATAGAAAATGTAGCAATACCAAAAACCCACTTCAATTTTTCACTGATTAATTCAGGATTGTGATTCTTACATAAAATATAGATACGATTGTATGTTGAAGATACCGTTACTCCTTCAAATGGTTCTAATGCTTTCTTAATGTTTGCTCGTAATTGTCGTATAAAATCCTTACGATTTGCGCCTTTTGTAGATAATTCTCCATAAGTTACGACAATTGTGCTATTTAGATATGACATGTTTGTTCACTCCTTTAATTTCTTCGATAAGAATTTCTAATTCTTCTTGTGTTGTATCGTGAGACAGGGATACTCGAATTACCCCATTCAGCACGTCATCGTTTTTACCCATAGCACTTAATACATGAGAGACTGTATTCAATTTTGATGAACAGGTCGATCTCGATGAAACATAGATTTCTTTTTGGCTAAGAGCATTCATAATAATTTCACTACCAAGTTTTAGATGTGAAAACGACAAAATATATGGACTACCGTTTTCTGGTGAATTAATCACAATGTTCTCAATGTTTTCTAACGCATCGCGTAAATAATAATGAAGTTTAGTAATATTTTTAAAAACTAATGGTTGTTGTTTTATCGCAAGAGAGATCGTTTTCGCTAACAACACATTATTTATGGTGTTTGAGGTTCCAGCTCTAATTCCAAACTCCTGCTGTCCTCCACTAATCAAAGGTAGTATATTTAAATGGTGTTTTACATACAGTAACCCAGTTCCCTTAAAGCCATGTATTTTATGCGCTGAGAAACTGGCAGCATCGATCCCTTTTAAATTAAGGGGATGTTTACCTAACAGTTGAACCATATCAACATGAATTAGTGCTTTAGAATTTTCTTTGACAATTTTAACAATTTCTTCAATTGGAAAAATGGTTCCAACTTCATTATTAATCGCCATAAAGGATACTAGTATTGTGTCTTGTCTGAGTGCTTCAACTAAACCACGCAAATCGAGTTGTCCCTGATTATCAACGTCAATAATTGTTAATTCAAAACCAAACACATCCCGCAGTTGTTTCATTGTATTTAAGACAGAAGGATGTTCTATAGCAGAGGTGATTAAGTGATTCCCAAATTTTCTATTAGCAAGTGCTAATCCTTTAATCGCTAAATTGTTTGCTTCTGAGCCGCTCGATGTAAAGATCAAGTCTTGTGGTTGCACAGAAAAAAGATCAGAAATCATCTTCCTGCTTTTTTCAATCATTAAAGACATTTGGACCCCTAAGGGATACAAAGAATCACTATTAACAAACCATTCATCAAGCGCTTTTTTGTACAAATCAACTAACTCTTTGGATGGTTTGGTGGTAGAAGCATTATCTAAATAAATCATTAAGCACTCTTACTATTTTGGAGGATGAGATCTTCATACTTAGCACCAGGTCTAAACTTTTCAATCGCATAAATAGCGGTTGTTAAAGCGTATGTATACTCCCCGTTTCTAAATGAAATTTCTGCACGAGTCAATTCAGAATCTAGTTCAGGAGAACTACTTCTATATTTGTTTGCGTAGACAATAGCGTTTTCTACCATATCTACTGTTCCAACTAAATTGTTTACATTGTTGTATAAGCGATAAATATAATCAATTGTTTCATGAACAGATGTATTCAGTAGATTAATGTTAAGAGGATTCATCGATAATATTTTTTTGATTTGGAAAATCATTTGATTTGCTTTTGTCACATCTCCCTCATATGTTTCTGAAATATGTGGTAAATGGCGTGATTCAATCTTAGTTTGAATATCATTCATTAATAGATTTAATTTTAATAATTGGTTCTCTGCTCTTGCTTCATCTTGAGTTGCAGAATGTACCAATCGATTTGCTTCTTGAACTTCTTGTTGTAAATGAGAAACATCTTGGTTAAATTCATTAAACTCAACTAGAAGAGTTGTAAAAGGAATTTGCTCATTCTCTAGTTTATACACTAAATTTGCAGCTTTCTTTTTAAGAACATTGTTTGCTTCTAGGTGTTGAGGCATTGCTTCAGACAATTGATTAAAGCCAAAGCGACTATTTAGTTCTGTTAAAGAATTATTCAAAGACAATAACTCATCATTAACCATTTGTTGTTGGCTAAAGGATGTTGCTTTGAATCCTTCAACTAATTCAAACGCCTTTTCTTCTTTTGCCATCTGTGTTTGTAATTGCTGTAGACGCTTGATGGATTCATCCAATCGAAGTGTCGACTCTTCAATGTTCAATTGCTTGATGTTGTTAATGTCCTCTTTCAGATGATCAGTAATGAGATTAATATTTTTCGATACTTCTAAATGCCCCAAAAAGACACCTTTCTCATTTAATGCTTGGAAATTCTTGGAGATTTCATCAACTAAATGTGGAATAATTCCATTTGATTTTTCAATATGAGTAGGTAGTGTCTTTAGAGCCTTATCTAGCACTAAAGATTCTTTTTGGATTTCTAAAAATTTTTGTTGGGCATTACTATATTCACTAGCAAACATCCACTCTTCAAAAGAATTAAACTTGAGTTCAATCTCTTCAATCTTTTGTTCTATCGTTGTCGAAGCAATTGCTAACGTGTTCGATTTTGACGTGTAATCTTGACGAATTCTTCTAAATTCATTCTTCAAAAAATTAATGTCATCTCTAAGTCGAGTTTCATCTTGTAACATGTTCTCCAACTCATTGTTTAGGTCTAACACCGTTTGATTCGTTGTAGAATAAAGTTTTTCAATGTCTTTAAGAATCAGGCTCCCTTGACGTCGTTTTCCTGTCAAGATACTGTCTTCAGCATTTCCAAGAAGATGTGTTAACTCTTCAAAACTAGTTGTTAGAACCGCAAATTCTTCTTGAGCCTTTTCTACATGAGCAACTACATTCTCATTGACTTTACTTAAGCCAACAGCTTTGTTTAATTTGTATGATATGGGTGTTGATCGCATCGAATTAATGTTTACTTCTAATTGATGGAGTTTCTTTATCAACATATTGCGGTTTATCCGAGAATACATTAAATAAATTATAAATAAAACGATAATTACCGCTATCGCAATTATTGTTTCTTTCTGAGAAATAAAAGTTACAAATTGTTCCATAAAAAGCGCACCTCTTCGTGAATCATTGTAACATAAAACACCCTTAAGGACTATAAGATTGTGTTAGAGAAGACACTAAAATATTTTGAATTCTAGTTATTTCGCTTTGACAAGCATTATTAAAGGTGCTATACTTCATAAGCGATTAAAACAGCAGCTGACAAAGATAGAAGTCAGGCGTTTGTCACAATTGGAATAAAGTAGCTATGCTGCATGGTGAAATATTTTAGACAAACACCCCTTCTGTTGATTTGTAACTCATCTGTTTTATTTGCCGATAAAACAGAAAGGAGGAAATATCATGGCACGTTATACAGGACCAGTTTGGAAAAAATCCCGTCGTTTAAGTTTCTCTATCCTTGAAACAGGACAAGAACTAAAACGTCGTAATTATGCACCAGGACAACATGGACAAAGTCGTCGTCCTAAGCTTTCTGACTACGGAACCCAATTACGCGAAAAACAAAGAATCCGTTTAATGTACGGATTAAACGAACGTCAGTTCTACAACACTTATTTAAAAGCTGTTAAGATGCAAGGAGTCACAGGTACAAACCTATTAAACTTACTTGAATCTAGACTCGACAACGTTGTTTACCGTATGAATTTAGGTCGTACAAGAAGAGCATCAAGACAACTTGTTAACCACGGTCACATTTTAGTTGATGGACATAAAGTTGATATCCCATCATTTATTGTAAAACCTGGACAAGTGATCGAAGTTAAAGAAGCTTCAAAGAAAATGCCAGCTATCGCTGATGCACTAGAAGCAACTGTTTCAACTTTACCATTTGTTGAAATTAACAAAGAAACTAAAAAAGGTAAATACATTCGTTTACCAGAACGTTCAGAACTAAATCAAGAAATTAACGAAGCACTAGTTGTTGAGTTTTACTCAAGATAGTAACTTTGAAAACACGGATTCTGTCCGTGTTTTTTTCTACACAAAACTAAAAAAGGAAGAAACACTACAACAAGTGTATCTTCCTTTTCTTACATTCTTCTTCCATTTCTTTCGGCCAAACAGATGCTTGTACTTCTCCAATATGCGCTTTTTGAAGAAAAAACATACATAACCGGGATTGACCAATCCCTCCTCCGATAGTAAGAGGTAATTGATTCTTTAGTAATTGTTGATGGAACGGTAGCTCAAGATCATTAAGGCGATTTGATAGTTCCATTTGGTCTTTTAATACTTGTGCGTTGACACGAATACCCATGCTACTTAATTCTAAAACGTCATCTAATATTGGATTATAAACAAGAATATCGCCATTTAAATTCCAATCATCATAATCAGCTGCACGTTGATCGTGGGGTTCTCCATTTGATAGATCATGACCAATTCTCATCAAAAAGACAGATCCTAACTCTTTGACAATTTCCCGCTCTCTTTGTTTACTGGATAAGTTAGGATACTTATTCAATAACTCTTGAGTATCTACAAAGTGAATCGAAGGAGGTAATAAGTGATGATTGAGATTATATTTATAATTGACATAGTTTTCTGTTCTTAACAGAATCTCATAGATGATGGATACTATCGATTTAAGATAATCAAGAACTCGTTGATCTTCTCGAATAACTTTTTCCCAATCCCATTGATCAACATAATAGGAATGAATATTATCAACTTCTTCCATAGCGCGTATCGCATTCATGTCTGTATAGAGTCCAGTTCCTGCTCCAAATTCATAATTAGCAAGTGCTTGACGTTTCCATTTAGCTAAAGAATGCACTACTTCTATGGTTTCTTGATTATGCACAAAGAAGACAGACTGAATCTGTCCATTTAAATCATCATTTACACCGGTACTTCTTTTAACAAAAAGAGGAGCACTGACTCTTCTTAAATTCAATCCTTGTGCTAAATTCTTTTCAAAAAAATCCTTAATGTGTTTGATAGCTGCTTGAGTATGAACGATATCTAAATCAGATTCGTAATTCTCAGGAATAATTAATGGCATCTGTTAACTCCTTATTAAAAAAGCTGCACAAGTCAGCTCAATTATTTGTTTTGGTTCATTGAATTCATCACTTGACGAATTTGTTTTTCACTTGGCTTACGTCCCATTTGCATAAACATAGCACGAATCATTTTTTCATTCACTGGTGGATTTTCTTTTAATTGTTTATCAAAATAACGTTTTGTTAAAAAGAACCCAACGACTGCACCAATTAAAACCCCAACGACTAAATATACCCATTCCATACTCTTCACCACCTTTTATCTAGTGTCTATTTTACTTACAATTGGTATCTTTTTCAAGTGCAGAGTAGAAAAAGAAAAAACAACCAATAAAAGGTTGCCTTTAAAAAGCCAAAAGGGTGATATTATTCCCTGTATTTACAGGTGGGCATCTATGCAAAATCTAAGGATCCCTAATTGAATAGGTCTTCGACATGATAATGACAAATCGGATTCCCTTATATCAAAGTGTTGGAAATATACGCGTCCCTTTTGGTACTTTCAGTATATCATATGTTTTTGACATTTGGTATAATGATGAAAAATAAAGGACAAAAATATGGATCAAATTAGAAAACGGAAAATCTTTTTAACACAACTTAATCAAGAGTTTTTGGTCGAATTCAACTTAAATTCAACACCAATGAATTCCGATCAAATTGAAGAACTTGCTCGTTTAAATCCCGTAAAAGTCTCTGATTTAGAAGCAATTAAAGGATTAGGAAATACATTTCAACAAAAGTATGGTGAACTTTTAATCACCCGGCTTCAATACTTTAATTTAAAAGAAACCAATTTAGATCAAAGCGATCAAATTCATTCAACACTGAATGAGCTTCAAAAAAGATTAATCAACATTTCTAAAAGAAACCGATTACTCTATGTCGCAAAAACTTCACCGAAAACAACTTTTGATTTAGCTCATTTAAAAAATGAAGGGTTAAACAGTCTTCTTTTTGAATCTAAAAAAGTAAAACTCATCGATCTCTCAGACGAAAATTCAAAGGATGCATATAACTCACTCAACGAAATCCATAAGAATGTAAACAAAGCCTACAAAGAAACAGGTAATTACGATTTATATATTGCGACACCGTTTGTAAGTGGTGAATTTGTAAGTGACCCCTTTACATTAAGAGCACCTCTAGCATTATTCCCTATTCAATTAGAAATTACCAATAAAGCTGTTTTTGTTCATGTTGATAATGAAAAAGATGTATTGATTAATACAAATTTAATTGTTGCTGCTCAAAACTTCTTAAAGACTAATTTACCTCTTATTCCAATGAACTTAGAAGAAATAAATCCAACCACATTCTTAGAAGATTTATTGAAGGCTTATGAACAACAAGGTTTACAGGTTGCTCTAAATCAAGAAGAACTAAAACCATTTGAATCAAAAACAATTGAAAGCTTTAAATCCAACAAACCTGGTTTATTTGAGGTAGAAAATGTTGCCCTTCTTGGCTACTTTCCAATTTTATCGACTTCTATCCAAAGAGATTACGCTAAGATCAATCAGTTATCTTCATACCCTCCTCATGTTTTGACATTATTAGAAACTATTAATCATACCGAAGAATCTACAGCCATTGAATTAGAGGATGTCGTTTTTAACGAACAACACTTAGCTTATATTAATGCCTTGAACACCTCACAAGAACAAGCGCAATTACAGATAAAAAAAGGACAACACATAGTTATTCAAGGTCCTCCAGGAACTGGTAAATCTCAAACGATTAGTAATGTTATCGCACAATCTGTATTTGATAAGAAAAATATTCTGATGGTTTCTGAAAAGAAAGCAGCAATTGATGTTGTTTATTCTCGACTAGGAAACTTAAACCAATATGCATTAATTTTAGACAACATCAATGATAAACTAAATTTTTATACTCAATGTGAACGTCTGTTTAATGATCAAATTACTTTGCAGAAACCTCAATCAATTGACAGACAAAACTCGGAGATGAATAACTTAATCAGTGATTTAAGTAGAATTAGAACACTACTATTAACACCACTTGCTGATTCGTTTACACCAATCGATTTATATACAGAGGTCACTCCGATCGATTACTCTAATCCTGATATTTTCAAAGAGTATCAATTCTTAAAAGAAACTGTCAATTCAGATTTCTTGAGTCAGTATTCATTATTAAGAACCATGAATATCGATACCGATTTAGAGGAAATCATCAACTATATAAAACTAAAACAACAATTACCAGCTATCGAGAGAATTAACTTAAATTTGAGCGACTATGACATTATGTCTCTACAAAATAAATTACCAACTGCAATTAACGACTTAAAAAACTTCGAACAATCTGGGTTTTTCCATAAGCTACTAAATAAGAGAAAAGAACAAGACCTTCTTGAGCCTTTCAATCAATTAATTAAGAATATAACATTATCAGATATTAATTCTATAAAATTGATTTTAGAGAATTACAAACAAATATCTCAACCTTTAATAATTGATTACAATGAGAACTTCCTATTTTTAATTGATAAAATTAAGCAACAAACCAAAGAATCGTATCAAAATGCATTTAAACGGTTGAAGAACTTTATAGGGTTTGAACTTATCCAAGACTTCGAGAACAAAAATCGTGATATCCATGAATTGATTAAAGATTACCCACAAATAGTTCACAGTTTTAACGCGAGTGTGAATGAAAAATCAGATCTTCTAAATGAAATTTTAGGGTTCGATCTACACATGAAACGATTTGAACTAAGTAGCTCAAAACGAGCACTTGAAATGAAACGAATTATTGAAAGAAAACGCAAGTGGTCGATCTCGAAATTTGTGGATAAATTCTATGTTGAGCTTTTTGACGGTGTCAAGATTTGGTTATGTACACCAGATGTTGTTTCTGAAATTTTCCCATTAAAACCTGATTTGTTTGATGTGCTAATCTTTGATGAGGCATCTCAGCTCTATATTGAGAAGGCAATTCCTTCAATTCTTCGTTCAAAACAAGTAATCATTGCTGGAGATTCTCAACAGTTACGCCCTTCTGCATTTGGTGTTGGCCGTTTCGGATATGATGAAGAAATGGATGATGAATTCATTGATAGTACAGCAGCTCTTGATGAAGAATCGCTTCTTGATTTAGCACGATTCAAGTTCCCTGCCATGACACTTAATTATCACTATCGCTCATTGTATGAAGAATTAATAGCGTACAGTAATAGTGCTTTCTATAAAAATCAACTGGTTGTTTCTCCAAATGCTCTTACACAGAGTCTTCCTCCAATCCAACGAATTAAAGTTGAGAATGGTCGATGGATAAAGAGGACAAATCAACAAGAATCTGATGCTGTAGTTAAATTGATTAAAGAAATTAGTGAAACAAGACAAAACAACGAAACAATTGGTGTCATTACTTTTAATGCCACTCAGCGATCATTAATTGAAGCTGATTTAGAAAAATTAGCGACAAGTGATAAAGCGTTTGGGGATTTTTACCAACAAGAATGTGCAAGGTCAAAAGACAATCAAGATCTAAGCTTATTTGTAAAGAATATTGAAAATGTTCAAGGAGATGAGAGAGATATAATTATCTTCTCAATTACCTATGCTCCAGATGAAAACGGTAAAGTTCCATCATTTTTTGGATGGTTGTCTCAACAAGGTGGTCAGAACCGATTAAACGTCGCAATTACTCGAGCAAAACGCCAAATCTATGTTGTGACTTCGATTGAGCCGCATCAGCTCCCAGTAGCAAACAGTAGCGCAATAGGCCCTTCTCTTCTTCAACAGTATTTGTCATATTCAAAAGCCATCAGTGAGAATGACTCAGCTTCTGTTCAATTGATACTTAACAAGCTAACACCAAGTAATAATCTACAATTAAACAAATCAACAGTTCATCCATTAACCCAAGTGGTGATTGATTACTTGAACACTAAAGGCTATACCGTCAAACACCATTATGGTATTAGTCATTTCACTATTGAATGCGCTGTTTTTAAAGATGATGTGTTGCTGGGTGGTTTTGAGTTTGATCATGATGTTTATAAACATATTCCTACCAATGATCGACAACGGGACATCCATCAACCTAACTACTTAAAAGCAAGAGGTTGGAAAGTCCATCGACTTTTCTCCTACGATTATTATCACAGCAAAGAAGAATTTCTTAATAAACTTGAACAGTTGTTAGTTTCAGACAATTAGTTTCTTGGTATTTTTGTTCTTTCAAGGAAGTCACAAAACGTCGAAGTTTTTGATAGGAGATGAAATTATGGTATTATCATATATTAATGAAATGAATAGCATTATTTCTTTAATAAAAAGCACATCTGATTTGTTATCTGATCATGACAAACAAACAATTGAAAATATGATAATAGATTTTCAATCTAACAATCTTTTATCAACTAGCTTAAAGACTAAACATGCTTTTGTTAATGATAATGCACAATTTTCAAAACTTAGATATCTTGAAGATTCATTAAAAAAACATACAGAAATTATAACTGTTGCTTTAAAAAATACTCACTCAGAAGAAGTTAATCAAATTATTTTAGGTCTTCGAAGAATTAATATCGAGGCGATAAATGAGGTAGAATCCTTAACTGTAACAAAAGATCAATTACAACCATTTATTCAAACAGAATATCCACCGCTACGAGAAGTTATTAACAAATATCGATGTGTCATCAGTAATTGTCTGTTGAACTTGCTTAAAATTAAGAAGATTGATTCAATAAAAATCAATCAAAAAGAATTAAAAAAACTAGCTGATGAACTCAACTAGTTTTCTTTTATTTCTAAATGTAATTCCTTCAATTGTTTTTCATCAACTGGAGATGGAGCCATCGTTAACGGATCTCTAGCAGCACTATTCTTAGGGAATGCGATGACATCCCGAATTGTTTCACCATAAGCCAAGATCATGGCAAAGCGATCTAAGCCAAACGCAATTCCACCGTGTGGAGGTGTTCCATAGTTAAATGCATCAATAAAGAAACCAAAACGGGTTTTTATTTGTTCTGGTGTGAATCCTATGATTTCAAAGAAACGACTTTGTATTTCCCCATCATAGATTCTCATTGATCCTCCAGCTACTTCAAATCCATTCAATACTAAGTCATACGCGATGGCTTTAATTTCTAACAAGCTTTCAGTATCTCCATAGAGTTCTGAAATGTCAGTTATGTCTGGGCGAGTAAATGGATGGTGTCTAGCAACAATCTTGTTGTTTTCTTCATCAAGTTCAAACATTGGAAATTCAGTTACCCACGCAAAGTTGAATAGGTTTTTATCAATCTCTAAGAACTTATCTCTAAAATGTGTGCGAAGTGTCCCTAACGCATTACAACTCTTTTCCCATGGTCCACTCACTATACATACTAAGTCATTCTCAACCAGATTCAAAGTTGACACTAGTTGTTCAATTTCTTGATCACTAAAGAATTTCAATGCAGATCCACTTAATTGACTCTCTTGATACTTCAATGCAACAAGTCCTGTTCCCCCATTTTTCTTGATAACATCTGTAAAACTATCTATGTCTTTTCGAGTGGAGGATGCACCATTCTGTAAAACAATTGCTTTAATTGTCCCATTCTTAAGTGATAAAGCATCTTGGAACACTTTAAAGGTTGATTCTTGAAAGATGTCAACTAAATCATGTAATAGAATATCAAAACGGGTATCAGGTTTATCACTTCCATATAGATTCATTGCTTTATCAAAAGGAATTCGTTCAAACGGTATATGGATGTCCATGTCCATAACTTCTTTAAAGACATGATGAACCATTTCTTCAATAATCGTTTGAAATTCAGTTTCATTTAAAAATGATGTTTCAATATCAACTTGTGTAAAGTCCAGTTGACGATCTGCTCGTAAATCTTCATCTCTAAAACAACGCGCAATTTGATAATATCGTTCAAATCCAGAAATCATTAACATTTGTTTAAAGATTTGTGGTGATTGAGCCAATGCATAAAACTCTCCTGGATGAACTCGTGATGGTACTAAGTACTCTCTTGAGCCTTCTGGCGTCGATTTAGTAAGCATCGGTGTTTCAACTTCAATGAAGTCTTTTGAGTCTAAATAATGATGCATTGCTCTTACAATCTTAGCTCTTTTTACTAAGCGTTCTTGCATAATCGGACGTCTCAAATCTAAGTAACGATATTTCATACGGGTTTCTTCTAAAGCATCCGTATTGTCTTGAATTAAGAGTGGAGTTTGTTTAGATTTATTAATCAGCTTAAACTCAGAAACTAGCACTTCAATTTCTCCAGTAGCTAATTTTGGATTATAATCTTTTCTTTCAACAACTTTTCCACTAACCTCAATTAAAAATTCACTGCGAAGTTCATTCGCTTGTGGAAATTCGCTTTCATCAAATACGACTTGAGTAATTCCATAACGATCTCTCAAGTCTACAAATATAATAGATCCGAAATTTCTCTTCTTACTCACCCATCCTAGTAAACTCACTTCTTCATTAACATTCTCAATTCTTAATTGACCATTGTTATGCGTTCTCTTCATTAGAATTCTCCTCATTTGTTAATTGTTTTTTTACATAATCAACTATCTCATTTTGAGAAAGTTCAACTTGTTGTTGTGTCATCATATTTTTAACACGGATTGTATTCATCTTTTGTTCATCATCACCAAGGATCAATAATATTTTCGCATTAGAACGATCCGCAGATTTGAACTGAGCTTTCATACTTCTGTTAGCAACATCAAAATCACAACTAATTTTTTCATTTCTTAATTTTTCAATAATGCTAAGCATCGGAAATTGGGTACTTTGACCTAAACTTAATCCATAGATATCTAGGTGAAGCAAATCAGATTTCAGTAATCCTTGTGCCTTTAACATCAGAATAAATCGTTCTAATCCCAATCCAAACCCAACTGAACTAACTTGAGGTCCATCAAACTCTTCTACTAAATGGTCATATCTACCACCTCCAAAGAGCGTATCTTGTGAACCGGTATCTTTTGTATGATTTTTAAGTTCAAACACAGTATGGGTATAATAATCAAGTCCTCGAACTAGTTTTGAATCGATGACATACTCAATTTTGAATTCATCCAAAAGAGCTAATACTTCTTCAAAATATTCTTTACTTGCTTGATTTAGATAGTCACTCATCTTAGGAGCATTTACAATCGAAGGATGTTCTGCATCCACTTTACAATCAAGTATTCGCAAAGGATTTTGTTCATAACGACGATGACAATCCGTACAAAGTTCGTGAATACTAGATTCAAAGTGTTGCTTGAGTGCTTCACGGTAAGCACTACGACTTTCGTCATCCCCTAAGGTATTGATGTGTAAAACAACATTCTTTAAGCCAAAACTTTTCACAAAATAGATTCCTACTAACATAGCTTGGACATCAACAAGTGGTGATTTATGACCCAAGAATTCAACACCAAATTGATGGTGAATTCTCATTCTTCCTTTTTGTGGCCGCTCATATCGAAAAGCTGGGGTAATGTAGTAGAACTTGTGTAAAGGTTCTGGGTTAGAATAGAGTTTGTTTTCAACATAACTTCTAATTAATCCCGCAGTTCCTTCTGGTTTCAAAGTTAGTGAACGATCACTATTGTCTTTAAAAGTATACATCTCTTTATTAACGACATCACTACTATCATTTTTACGATTAAAAACTTCCGTGTGTTCAAAAACAGGAGTTCTAATTTCACTCAAATTGTATAAACTAGCAACCTCTCTGATTCTTGCTTCAACTTGTTGCCACTCATTCATGGAGTCTAAAAATAAATCTTGTGTCCCACGGGGGGCTTGATATTTACTCATAACAATTTCCTTTCTAAAACTATAAAAAAAAGATGATCCAAGGACGTCTAAAACGTGGTACCACCTTTGTTTGCTTCTCTATGTCGTAACGTGACCATCCGTAAGCAACTACTTGATTCATTGCTTCATCTCCAATGTGTCGAATAATTAAGTTCACTATAAGTTTGCACCAACCACTTACTCTCTATAAAATCCCTTAATTAAGTTCATTTTCATCGATTTTTATCATTTTATCACTTTACTAGGGCTTAGTCAATGAAACAAAAAACACAAAAGACCCGTACTATGAAATACAGGTCTCCATATTTTAGAAAGATGGTTGAACACCACCCTTGTAAGTGTTTTGAATAAAATCTTTTACTTTCTGTGATTGAAGAGCTTCAATTAAATCTTTGATTTTTTGTGAATCCTTATTATCGCTTCGAGTCGCAATAACATTACCATATGTTTTGGATCCAAATGATTCGATATCCTCAAAAGCAATCGCATCTTTTTCAACTGTGAGATTAGCTTGAAGAGCATAGTTTCCATTAATGACTGCTAAATCAACATCCACCAATGATTTAGAGAGTTGTGCTGCTTCTAGCTCAACAATATCAAAGTTATTAGGATTTTCAACAATATCTTGTTTTGTAGCTTTCAAACCTACATTTTCTTTAAGTTTAATTAATCCATTTGCTTCAAGAAGCAACAATGCACGAGCTTCATTGGTTGTATCATTAGGAACCGCTATTTGTGCACCATCCTGTAACTCAGCTAAACTCTTTGTTTTACCAGGATAAATACCAAATGGCTCATAGTGAATTACAGCCACTCCTTGTAAGTCCCATTTTCTTTCAGCATTAAATTCATCAAGATATGGTTGGTGTTGGAAATAATTCGCATCAAGACTTTTATCATGAAGAGCAATATTGGGTTGAACATAATCGGTAAATTCTTTGATTTCTACTGTATAACCCTTGGCCTCTAAATCTGGTTTAATCAAATTGAGTATTTCTGCATGAGGTGTAATTGAAGCACCAATAACTAATGATTTATCATCGGTTTTTAAAGTTGAAGAACATCCAATAAGCACAAGACTGATGAATACAAGACTGATAATTTTTTTCATTTTATTTTTCCTCTTTCTAATATTTTCTATTAATTTTCATAGCAATTCTATTGCCAATACTCTGAATAATCTGAACCAAAATTACTAAGATAATAATACAAATTGACATAACAGAACTTTGATCTCGGTAGTATCCATAATTTATTGCGATAGTTCCAAGTCCACCAGCACCAACAAATCCCGACATAGCACCATATCCTAATATTGTAATCATTGATACTGTAGCTGCTCTAGTCAGTGAGACTTTTGATTCAACAAGCAATACATGTTTAATGATTTGATAACTGGTCGCTCCCATGCTTTTCGCAGCTTCGACTAGTCCACTATCAACTTCATTGAGTGCTGATTCCACTAGTCTAGCTACAAAAGGAGTCGCTGAGATTGATAAAGCAGGAATCATTGCTTTGACACCAATGGTAGTTTGAACTAACAAACGCGATAGTGGCATCACATAGAGCATTAAGATAATGAAGGGCACTGACCTTAAGACATTTACAATTGACCCGACAACTGTATTGATGGCTTTGTTTGGTTTCAACCCTTTTTCACTTGTGGTCTGTAACAATACTCCTAATGGTAATCCAACCATAAAAGCAATGATACTTGGAACGATGGTCATGATTAAGGTCTCAATTGTTGCTGTTAAATAGAGTTCAATTGATTGGTTCAAACACGATCACCTCCTTCGAGAGAATAACTAATTTCACTGTTTTTTAGGACTTCTGTTATCTGATAAACTAAATCTTTATCTCTAGTTATTTCTATCATCATTTGACCGTAAACTTTTCCATCAATCTCCTTGGTGTTTGCCCACAAGATATTAATCTCTTGTTTTGTTTTCAAAACTAATTGTGAGATCAGTGGCTTTTCTGCTTTTTGGCCATCAAAGATAAGCCTTAAAGCTTGTCGATCTTGTTTAAGAGAACCATGTGTTTCTTGTAAGAAAAGAAGCTTTTTTGCCGCAACACTGTGAGGATTCACAAAGATATCACTAATATTTCCCTGTTCAACGACTTTTCCATCATCAAGAATCGCTACTTTATTGCAGACTTGCTCAATAACACTCATCTCATGGGTAATTAAAACAATCGTAAGATTCAAATCATTTTGAAGCTTTTTCAGAAGTTCTAAGATACTCTGTGTACTAATTGGGTCGAGTGCCGAGGTTGCTTCATCACACAAGAGAATATCCGGATCATTTATCAATGCTCTAGCAATCGCTACTCTTTGTTTTTGACCACCCGATAATTCACTTGGATAACTATAAATTTTATCAGAAAGCCCAACTCGGTTTAACATGTCAATGGCTTTTTCCTTAGCATTTGTGTTCCCTTTTTTAGAAATCTTCAAAGGTAAGATAACATTATCTAAAACACTCTTTTGGCTTAAAAGATTAAAGTGTTGAAAAATCATTCCTATGGATTGACGCTTTATTAATAACTCCCTTTCATTTAATTTTCCTAAATCAACTCCATTGATCAATACTTCACCCGCATCAGGTTTACTTAAGTAATTAATAGTGCGAATGAGTGTCGATTTACCAGCTCCAGACATACCGATAATACCGAAAAAATCTTTTGGGTTGATGACTAAGGAAATATCTTTTAAGGCTTCAACACTATTCTCTTTGCTTTGAAATGTTTTGTACACATGTCTTAATTCAATGTGTGGTATCATAATGCCCCTTTCTCAAAATAAAAAACAGGAAACGAGGTTTCCTGTTTTTAGTGTTCACATGTTTAAAGTGATGACGCTATCCTACCAGAAGACCCCATTGATTGTTAAACATACGCATCATCATCATCATTGTTCTGTTTAATTTCATATAGGTCTCCTCTCTAATGGATGAATGCATTATAGCATCCTTGAAAATGTTGTCAACACTTTTTGTAAATAGTTTTATTTTTTTCAACTTCTTACATTAATAAGTCATTCGTTCTACATCTATAATAGAATCCAATTTCTTGATGTTACTCATCAGGACTCTAAGATCCGAAGAATTCTTAACTAAAACTCTCAACGTTACTGTTGTGTGAATTCTATCATCTTCTAAAGCAGCCGATACATACGTCATCGTTGTTTTGTTTTGTGATGTAATCGTTACAATATCTGATAATAGGAATTGTCGATCATAACACTTGATTGATAAGGTGACCTCATAGGTCCCGCCTTCAAACTCTTCATCCCACTCAACATCGATTAATCGACTCTTTTCATTAATAATATTTGGGCAATCGCTTCGATGTACCTTAACTCCCTTGCCCTTAGTAATATAGCCAACTATATCGTCACCTTTAACAGGAGAGCAACATTGAGCAATCGAAATCATCATGGATTCGACACCTTCGACTTTAATTCCAGATTTACTAATCTTACGGCGTTGAGGTTCAGGTTGTTGGAAAATCTTTCCAAACTCACTGAATAGTTTTGGTTTAACATTCAGTTTTTCAAATATCTTAGCGATAGAAAGAGACTTAATAGCGATGGCATACATCAAATCATCAGTATTCTTTAAATTGTACTGTGATAAAATCGGTTCGAGTTTCGATTTTACCATGTATTCTTTTTCATCGAGTTCACGTTTTCTAAGTTCTTCTTTGAAAATTTGTTCTCCCTTAGAAATCATGGATTGTCTTGATTCAGCTTCTTTTCGAAGAAAGAATTGTTTTATTTTGTTACGAGCTCGGCTAGTTTTAACAAATTTTAACCAATCTTCAGATGGACCAGGATTGTTTTTTGTTGTCTTAATTTGAACAACATCCCCTGTCTTAAGCTCGGTATTCAAAGGAACAAGCGTACCATTGACAACCGATCCTACTGTGGCTTCTCCTACTTCAGAGTGAATTCTGTAAGCAAAATCGATTGGAGTTGATCCATTAGGTAAGTCAATCACTCGTCCGTTTGGAGTCATGACATAGACGTTTGCTTCAAAAACATCTCGTTGTAACGATTCCATATAGCCGGAAGCATCATCATAGTCATCCGATAACAAGTCCAAATCTCTAAACCAAGAAAGTTTCTCTTCAATCTCTCTTTGATTTTCTTTAGCAGACATGTTGTCGCCTTCTTTATAGCGCCAGTGTGCAGCAACCCCACGTTCAGCGATTTGGTCCATTTCTTCGGTACGAATCTGTACCTCAAAAATATGTCCATCATCACCAACAATGGTCGTGTGGAGTGATTGATACATGTTCATTTTTGGCATTGCAATATAATCTTTTAATCGACCAGGTATAGGTCGATAATTTGCATGAATGTAACCTAGTATTTCGTAGCAACTTACTTCATCTTCCGTAATGATACGAATCGCTAATAAATCCAATATTTCATCAAATCGTTTATTCTTTGTGACCATTTTTTTATAAATGGAATACAAGTGTTTACTTCGACCAAAAATTCGATGTGGAATGTTGTGTTGCATCAGCAACGCTGACATATCTTCAATCATGTTTTGGACTTGTAAATCCCGTTGATTTTTACGTAACTCTACCTTTTTAGCAATATCGTAATATTCTTGTTTGTTAATATATTGAAACGACAAATCTTCAAGTTCATTCTTGATTTCACTAATCCCTAATCGATGAGCAATCGGTGCATAAACACTCAACGTTTCATTAGAAATTGTTATTTGTTTATACTCGGGTTGAAATTCAAGTGTGCGCATGTTGTGTAAACGATCAACTAGCTTAATGTAGATGACTCGAATATCTTTAGCCATCGCAATTAATATTTTTCGATGGTTTTCAGCTAAGTATTCTTTTTCATCTTTAAACTTAATGTTACCAATCTTCGTAACTGATTCAACAAGATTTGCGATTTCAGGTGAAAATTCGCTTGATAATGTATCTTTAGAAATTCCACAATCTTCAATAACATCATGCAAAAGACCTGCTTGTAAAGTAACTGGAGAAACATGAAGCGTGGCTAAAATATACCCAACATTGATCAAATGAACAATGTAAGGCTCACCACTTTTACGAAACTGACCTTCGTGTTTTTCTGTTGCGTAATCAAGTGCGCGAACTATATTTTTATAATCTGTAGGATCTGTAATATAGGTTTGAACTTGAATCAGAAAATCATCACGAGTAATTCGTTCTTTCTTTGACATCTATTTCTCCTTTCTACTGTTTTGTTTAAATATTACTGCTCATCTTCCGAATAGTTCATGCATGAAAATACGTTATAATCCATTAGTTTATCTCGACCATTCAAATCACTTAACTCAATTAAAAATGCACAACCAACAACAATACCACCTAGCTCTTCAATCAGTTTAATCGTTGCTTCTACAGTTCCTCCCGTAGCTAATAAATCATCAACTATTAATACTTTTTGATTTGATTGAATTGCGTCAGCATGGATATGGAGCTCATTAGAACCATATTCCAAGTCATAGGTAAAACTAACTGTTTTACGAGGCAATTTCCCCGGTTTTCTGACCGGAACAAAACCAATCCCCATGTCATAAGCGACTGGACACCCAAAGATAAATCCTCTGGATTCAGGACCAACAATAATGTCAGCGTTAGCTTCTATAGCGAAATTCTTAATTTGGTCGCATGCTTCTTTAAATGCTTCACCATTTTGCATGAGTGGTGTAATATCTCTAAAATTCACACCTTCAATAGGGTAATTTTTGATAGTAGCAATGTAGTTTTTTAAATTCATATTTTCCTCCAATAATATTCAATTATATCACATCTACTGATGCTTCAGCTAATTCTTTATAAGATAACAATTGAACTCGCAATTAGTTGTAGTTCATTTCGATAACTCTTCGTCAGATTCCCTACAAATCCACAATTTAAGTTCGATCCATCAAAAATAACATCTTTCTTAAAGTAAAGAATCTCTTTAATTTCTCCAACATTTAGAATCGTTAGTTTATAACCACTTTGACCTAATGGACTCACAGCTATAATTATTGATTCTATGTAAATTTCTGGTAACTTGAATCCCTGTCCAAATGGCTGATATAAAGATAAATCATCATAGTATTCAAGAGTATATGCATCTTTCTCAAATAACAAGACATCTTTTACTGGTTCTTGAATATCGATAGTTTTAATGCTTCGCTGTACCTTCTCGTAAAAATGTTGAAAATCAACTTTGAGTATACTTAAAGCGCAGGCTTGAGCATGACCTCCAAAACTTAGGAAATAATCTTCTTCAAACTGCTTTAAAAACGAAAAGACATCCATCCCATTTGAACGAACGGAACCTTTTAAAACATCCCCTTTTGCTGTCAAAACCATTACTGGTTTATTGGTTTTACTCACTAGCTGTCCAGCCACAATCCCAACAATCCCTTCATGAAAGTTATCATTAACAATCATGTGAAATTGATCATCATTGAGTTGAGCAATGGCTTGTAAAGTGTGATTGGTTGTCATGTTTTTTCTCATTTGATTGATTTCAAGTAACTGATTACTAAAATGACTAATACCCAAAGAGTTAGTAGACAATAGGTATTTGACCACCTGATTAATATTTCCCTTATCTGCAAGTCTACCAATCGCATTAAAGACAGGTACAATTTGAAAAGCAATCACTCCTTCATCCCAAAGATCGACCCTTGATTTCAATAGTTTAGAAATCGGTTCAAAGGTGTAGGTATTTAAATGTCTAATCGCTCGCTTTACAACAAATCGGTTATAACCATGTAGATCCATCATGTCTGCGATAGTCGCGATTCCACCCAGTACCTCCATATAGATATCACTAAGATTCATCAGTTCAGACAACGCTAATACTTGTCCACTACTACACACCGTTTGAAATTCCTTAGAACTTTCGCTAGGGTGATACAATAAATCACAAGGTACTTGATCTTGTATCATATGGTGATCAATAACCAGAGACTTCATCCTGAGTTCTTGACATCGATTTAAAGCATCAATATTCATCACTCCATTATCTACCATGATACAAACCGAATACCCTTTATCATATGCTAATTGGATGGTTTCTACTTTTGTTCCATAGCCTTCTGTGAGCCTGTTGGGAATATAGTACCCTGCTTCTAAATTTAATTTTTGAAGTAATCGCATCATCAAAGTGGTACTAATTATTCCGTCACAGTCGTAATCACCACAAATCATGATTTTACTTTTATTTCTTTGACATTCTAAAAGAAACTCTGCTACCTTAAAAATATTTTTTTCTTCTACCACAACCTCATCATCATTAATAATATCAACTAACTCCTCTTCACTTTTAATCATCTGACTTAAAAAGCCTTGAGATAAAGGACTCAAAGCTTTTAAATAGTTTGGTAGAGTTAGTGTATTAATTTGGATCTTATTTAATTTCATCTCAAATACAAATCCTTATAATCATCAATTTTCTTTTGATACGATTCAAGTTGTTCAATTCGATTGAGATGAATCACCAAAGAAGAAAAATCCAACGAGAATATTTCATTAATCGCACTCGATAATCTATCAGGAAACTTCTTTCGCCATAACAAATTCTTAAATACTTTCTCTAAAGAATCATAATCAATTTGTAATTCGTACTCATTTTTGAGTTGAGACAACTTTAAAACAAGTGCTAATTGAACTTGTGGATGATCCGTATTAAAAATAACTTGTTTCATAAGCTTCTCCTATTCTGAATGGTGATATCATATCATAAAACAAAAGCTGTTAACAGAAGTCTCAACAGCTTTTTAGATTACTAAGATAAGTTTTGATAAAATTTAACTGGGCATTTGTCATATATGTCTGTATGACAATAAATGTTCTTGTTGGCTCGAAATACGTAATACTTAAGTACAAGGATTGATTAATCAAACAGAACTGGATATTATCCTCAATCAAGACTTGTGAAACTTCTAAATTAGGTTGTTTAGTACTGAGATCCTTTAACTCACAGCTGCTTGTTATTAAATGGAAGTTGTACTTTTTTTTTGAAATATTTAGTTGACTAACTAAGGTAGAAATAAGAGTCCCATTTTCACAAACCACTAGTTCATCATCGACATGACTTAGAAGATAGTCTGCAAGTTGATCAACTGTAAACAATATTTCACTAGTGTTAATTTGATTCTCTGGATCTGAAGTTCCAATCGACCCTTGATAGGAGAGTGTCAACAACTCATACAACTCATCTTCAAGTGTTTCTAAATTACCACTCATATTAAATTCTTTACTTACGAGGTCTATTAAATTATGAATTCGAATTTGATTTGAAAAATACACAGAAAGTTTCCTAAATAAAATTGGCGCATTTTTCCCCTTAGGTAATAGTTTCCCTGTTGAGAAACGACTTAAGTAAGAAGAATCATACCCCAC
>CAZWPP010000004.1:0-30570 GCA_964635335.1 uncultured Erysipelothrix sp.
CTATATACCAGCATTTCAACCCTTGAATTGCAGGGTTCAGGTGGCGCTAACTGGATCTAAAAGCAGTTATCTATAAAAAAATTGCAAGGGCGCAGGCGGGCATCCCGCCGAGAGCCCGGCATTAACAGCATAACACAGATCGAATTTTTGCATTCATTTGTGACAACTGGCCAGTATTAATTCGCTTAAGTAACAGCCAACCTTGGCTGGATTGTTGTCAGAAATCCTTCTGGTAAACCATATTGCGGAACAATTAAATTTTCAGGTCATTTTGCCGATAATTATTGAAGATAAAGATATTACTTCACCGAGTGCTTACGCTAACAATGAGCTTCTTAAAGATGAAATCAATATGGTTCTTGAAGGATTAACTGATCGTGAAGAAAAAGTATTACGTTTACGATTTGGTTTATATGATGGAAGAACTAGAACTCTTGAGGAAGTTGGTAAAGAGTTCAATGTTACTAGAGAAAGAATTCGTCAAATTGAAGCAAAGGCTTTAAGAAAATTAAAACATCCTTCACGCTCAAAACGTCTAAAGGATTTTCTAGATAGAAACTAATGTTATCTAATCGCTTAAGTTGTATTTTATCGCAGATTAATCCCTGTGAAACACTCTGCGATATCGGTTCAGATCACGCTCTATTAGCAATTGAAGCTATTAATCATTCAATTGCTAATAGAGTTATTTGTGCCGAAAACAAAAGAGGACCACTGAAACGTGGACTTGAAAATGTTAAGAAACATCGTTTAGAAGAGAAAATAGAATTCGTGTTATCTGATGGAGCTTCAAAGATTATCAAGCCATGTGATGCTTGGGTCATTGCTGGAATGGGTGCTGAATCTATCATCCAAATCATTGATGATTCAATTGATAAAGCAAAATGCTTAAAACAGTTAGTCTTGCAACCACAATCAAAATTACCATATTTCCGAAACAAGATGAATGAACTAGGCTTCTATTGTGTCAATGAAACTCTTATTCATGATGATAAGTTTTATCACATTTTTGTTTATCGTTTTCAAGAAGATTTGAAGAAAATATCAGAAAAAGAGATCTATATTGGGAGTCAAACATTAAAGAAAAACCCACTGTTGTTCCAACAGTGGGTTTGCGAGAATATTCAGAAATTGAAGCCAATTTACTTACTAAATAACGAAAACAACTTGATGTATCAATATTTTAATCAAGAAATATCGAGTAATCAATCTCAGGATATGGATTCGGATTAGAAAGATCTACCGCTTTCAAGTAATCAACAACTTGTTTCGTTAAATAGTTAGGTGTTGATGCACCTGATGTAACACCAACTCTCCAGTGGTTATCAAGCTTAGTTAAATCTAAATCGTGTAATGACTCTAGTCTTATGACATTTGGAATACCATGTTTCGATGCGATACTAGCTAGCATATTCGTATTATTACTAGTAGGATCACCAACAACAATGAGGGCATCTAAGTCAGATGATTTTAGGATTGCTTCTTGTCTGAGGCGAGTAGCACTACAGATTTCATTGTTAATATCTGCTGCAGGTATTTTATCCAGAATAGCTTCAAGTAGATGTTGAATTTCTAAGATAGATAAAGTTGTTTGGTTGGTAACAAATGGTGACAATGTATTAATATGAAGCTGATTGATATTTTCAAAATTTGAGACGAAGTATACTGAAGGAAAGTTTTCAATGATTGCGTTAGACTCTGGATGCCCACTTTTCCCAATATAGATGACTTCTTGGTTGTTATCTAGTGCACTTTTAATTAGTATGTGAGTTGATTGAACATCTTCACAAGTTGCGTCAACGACAGTCAAACCTTTATTTGTGGCTTTGTCAGTTACTTGTTGAGAAGAACCGTGGGCAGAAAGTATCACGATACCTGTTTCTATATCATCTAATGCATCAAATCTAGATCGATTTGCTGTTGAAATGGTTTTTATGTTCATCTGACTTAGAGCTTGAACAACAAACTTATTGTGAACAATTGCTCCTAAGATAGATATTTCTGTATCTGGATTTTCTTTTCTGATTTTTATCGCCATTCGGATAGCTTTAACGACACCTTTACAATAACCACGTGGTTTAATGTCAATAATTTCCATATTTACCTTTCTGTGAACGTTTTGTTCACTAACAATATACCACAATTTTTGGTATCATATTATAAGAAACCCTAAGGAGGATTTATGAACCTACAATCAAAAGCACAACTATTATTTGAAATAGAAAAATTTACTCACTTAACTCCAGTGCAACGTGATGTTTATCCACTCTTTCTTAAGGGGAATGATCTCATTGTATCTTCAGAAACTGGTACTGGAAAAACTCATGCATTTTTACTTCCATTAACTGATAAAGTTGATTCGAACAAAGATATGTTGCAGGCAGTTATTATTGCTCCTACTCGAGAGTTGTCACAACAAATCTACATGTTTGCTCAGAAAATGAAAGAAGTTGATTCTGAATTAAGAATAGATTTAATTATTGGAGGCGCTGACAGAGACAAGATGAGTCAAAAACTGTCTCGTCAACCGCATATTGTGGTTGGTACTCCTGGTAGAATTCTAGATCTTTTTAGTAATGGAATTCTTCGCTGTGAACAAGCTGATGTCCTCATCTTAGATGAAGCGGACATGATTTGGGAATATGGATTTATGGATGATGTTGCTCAGATTGTGTCACAAATGAAGACATCAAAACAAATGCTTGCTTTTAGTGCTACAATTCCGGTCCAGTTAGCTCATTTTTTAAAGAAATCAATGAAGAGTCCACAAACAATTAGCGCTCCAGTAAAAAGTCAAATCCAAACAAAAATTAATCATATTATCCTAGACAAAAAAAAGATGGGTTACGTAGAAATAGTACTCGATATTATGAAGCATTCTCAGATTTCAAGTTTAATTGTTTTTGCTAATACGCGGGAAGAAGCATCAGAAATATCTGAAGAACTGTCAAAAAGTGGTGTAGATACATTAGAACTTCATGGAGACTTAACTTCTCGAAAACGAAAACAAACTATTAGTCGTTTAGCAAGTGATAATCATTTTGTTTTAGTAGCAACAGACATTGCAGCTAGAGGATTAGATTTACCTTATGTGAGTCACATTATATCGTGTGGTTTACCTTCACATTTAGAGTTTTATTTACATCGAGCTGGTCGTACGGGGCGTATTGGTAAAGAGGGGACTTGTTATCTTGTTGTTACAGAGAATGACAAAAAAGAAATTGAAAAACTTAACAATCTTGGTGTAAAATTTAACTACCAAAAAATCACTGAACAAGGATTCAAAGATATTCAAAATTTCTTTAAAAAACGCGTTTATCATAAAAAAGTGGATCCGCAAATCCAACAGATTCTTAATAGAAAGAATGTCGTAGTAAAGCCAAATTATAAGAAGAAAAGAAAACTAGCAATTTCTAAACTAGAACAGCAAAAACGTCGTAAAATGATCCAAGAGGATATTGCAAAACAAAAAAAGGTACGTGCAAAAGCGCGCTCCAAGAGTAAAGAATAAGTCTTTAAATCATCTTTAATATTTCTTCTTTTAGTGTCTCAACTAATAATTCTTGAGGCACTTTTTTTATGAGTTTACCCTTTTTAAACAACAATGCTTCATTAATACCACCAGCAATTCCAATATCTGCACGAGATGCTTCTTGAGGGCCATTAACAGCACACCCCATTACAGCAACAGTCAAGTTAGAGTTTATACCATTAAGAAATTCCTCAATCTCTTTAACATAGGGAAGCATGTTGTATTGAAGACGACCACATGTTGGACATGATACCAAATCGACAACATCGTCTACTAGTTTAAATGCCTTAAGTAATTGCTTGCAAATCTTCATTTCTTCAACCGGATCATCAGAGACAGAAACCCTAATAGTATCTCCAATACCTTGATTAATTAATACCCCCAAAGCAGCACTTGATTTAATAGCAGAATAAAGCGTTGTACCAGCCTCAGTCACTCCAATATGAAGTGGATATTTAAATGTTTTGGCAGCAAGTTCATACGCTTGAATTGTTAACAATACATCGCTTGATTTAAACGATAAAATTATGTCTTCAAAACCCATCGATTCTAAGAGTTCCACTTGATACTTAGCACTTTCTATCATTGCTTCAGCACAAGGTTCTCCATATTTTTCTAATAATCGTTTTTCAAGGGAGCCTGAGTTCACCCCAATTCTGATGGGTACGTGGTACTCAAGACATTTATCAACTACTTTTCTTACGTTTTCTTCTCCACCAATATTCCCAGGATTCAGACGAATCTTATCTACACCACTTTCGATACTCATTATAGCTAATCGATAGTTAAAGTGAATGTCTGCAACAAGAGGGCAGTTTACCTCTTTTTTTATTTCCTTGATAGCTAAAGCATCTTCTTCGTCTAAAACAGCTAATCGAACAATTTCGCAACCGTTAGTTAATAATGATTTAATTTGATGAACGGTTTCTTCGACATTTTTAGTTTTTGTGTTTGTCATAGACTGAATAATAATCTTATTTTGTCCACCAATTGTAAACTGTCCTACTTTGACAGGTCTTGTCTTTTCTCTAGTTGTCATCTGTACCTCACAATCTGATTGTATCATTTTTTGGTTGAATCAGTTATAATTTACAACAAAGGAGACATGAAGTGAAGCTTTTTAAGAAATTAAATACCTTGAATCACGAAGATAACCCTATAAATCAAGCTCACCAAGATGAACATCAAAAGAAATTGAATCGAAAGATTTCTTTTAGATTTAGTTCCATAATGGTCCTTTTTACTTTATTACTAGTCCCCATAATTATTCGATTGTATCAAATACAAATCAGTGATCATGAAGTATTTGTTCAAAAAGCAATTTCGCAGTTTGATACCACAAGAACACAATTGTCTGCTCGTGGAGAAATTGTCGATCGTAATGGACAAGTTCTAGTTAGTAATCAGGAAAGACTAAGTTTTGTTTATCTGGAACCAAAAAATGAAACAAATCGATCAAAATTTCAAAAAGCTGTAGATTTTGTATCAATGTTTGATGCTAATATCGAAACCATGGCTTTTAGAGATAAACAAGATGCTTACATCTACTTTTATCCTAAAGAGGCCAACGCTTTAATAACAGAAAGTGAGATGGCTGACTTTAGGGCTCTTAAACTAACAAATAATGACTTGTATCGACTTCAATTATCCAGGATTAATTTAGATTTAGTAAATCAAAGTTTGAATGAAACACAACTGAAGCAATTTTATACGTACACGATTATGCAGAGCGCAATCGGTCTTGATGTAATTCTCAAAGAAACTGTAACAGCAGAAGAAGTTAATATTTTATTAGAGAACTCAGAAAAGTTTTTAGGAATCGAAGTTCAAATAAACTGGGATAGAGTTGCAACAAAAATTCATAATTTGAAACCTATTATCGGAGAAATTTCTACAAATAGACAAGGATTACCTAGAGAAACTGCTTCAACATTTATAGCTAATAACTACAAACTAAATGAACGTGTTGGTATTTCTGGTGTTGAACAGTATTATGAAGATATTCTTGTTGGTCAAAGAACCAAATATAACATTAAATATAACAATGATGGTTTAGCTACATTAACAGAGATTTTTTCTGGATCAAAAGGGGATACTGTTTCACTGACTATTGATGTTGATTTTCAAAATCAAGTAGAACAAATAATGGTGGATCAGTTGAATAAATATTCTGGAAAAACTCCTCATAATTACTTTAAAGAACTTTACGTAGTTGTTTCTGATCCCAATAGTGGTGAAGTATTAGCAAGTTCAGGAGTTATGTTGAATGATAAGAAAGAACCAATATTTTCACCGAATTCGACCTATCTAAAGAGCTATAGTGTTGGTTCTTCTATTAAAGGAGCAATTGTCTACTTAGCATTAGATGAAAAGATTTTTGCGCCAGGTCAACGCGTTTTAGATGAACCAATTAAAATTGCTGGTACTCCACTGAAAAAAACATCTGCTGTATTAGGATGGATAAATGATTTAGAAGCTTTATCAAAATCTAGTAACGTGTACATGTTTAAAACTGTTTTTGGGCTTGGTAAAGCAAATTATCAATATGATCAACCGATTAATTTAAGTCAAAATGCATACGATAAAGTTCGATCTAATTATTCAAAATTTGGATTAGGGATTACAACAGGTCTGGATGTACCTTTTGAAGAAACGGGTTATAAGTCAAATGCTCGGTTACCTGGTTATTTACTTGATAATGTTATTGGTCAGTTTGATACCTTTACAGCAATGCAACTGAATCAATATGTTTCTACAATTGCGAACGGTGAGTATCGTTACAAAATGAAATTGATTAACAATAGTTACGATTCTCAATCTGGTCTAGTCAATTTTCAAAACAGTACTACAGTACTGAATACTATTGATAACAAAATGGCAATAAAGAGGGTCCAAGAAGGTTTTAGATTGTGTGTCACTAATGGGTATTGCTCAGGACTCAATAATGCTGAACTACCTGTGGCTGCGAAAACTGGATCTTCTGAAGACTTCTTATACGTAGATGGCAAAAGAATTGATACAGCTACAAACACTACAGTTGCCTATGCACCGTTTGACACTCCTGAGATTGCTATTTCTTGTATTGCTCCACATTTTAGACATTCTGTTACTACTGTTAATGGTTGTGAAGAAGTTGTTAAAAATATTATAAATGTTTATGCACAGAAACAAAAATAATGGTATTTTTATGATAAATATGCTATTATAACCTAGCGATAAAAGGAGGACGGACTAGTGAGAGAAAATATTACTTTGAAATGTACTGATTGTGGTGAAGAAAACTACATAACTACAAAAAATAAGAAGACTCAACCTACTCGTGTTGAACAAAAGAAATATTGTCCACGTGAAAGAAAAATGACTATTCATAGAGAAAAGAAATAGGACTCTATGTTTACTGTAAAAAAAGCTTCTTTAAATCCACTACAGACAAATTGTTATTTCCTTATAAAAGACAATCAGGTTATTATCATTGATCCAAGTATTGATACTGATGGGACAATCGACAAAATTCTGAAAAAAATTGAGGGATTAACACCTGTCTGTATTTTATTGACTCATGGTCACTTTGATCACATTTCTGCTGTAGATATATTAGTTGATCGATTCCATTTAGCTGTTTATATTCATGAATATGATATGGATTTTTTAACTAATAATCAACTTAATGGAGCAGCGTTGTTGAATCAAGACTTTAACTTCAAGAGTCAAGTGTCACAATTACCTGAAGGCCAAGTTGAGATTCAAGGATTTAATTTTAACGTTATTAATACTCCTGGACACACGCCTGGATCGGTAAGTATCTTCTACGAAAATGTTTGTTTTTGTGGAGATTGTATCTTCCGACTAACGATTGGTAGAACTGATTTAGCCGGAGGTAATAACAGACAAATGAAACAGTCGATTGAATTTTTCAAATCAATTGATATCGACTATCGTCTGTTTCCAGGACATGGCGATGAAACAATCCTTAGTTTTGAGAAAAAGTTTAATCCATATTTTAGAGAAAACAGTGCTTATTAGCATTGTTTTTTTTTAGGATTCTTTACGACATAGCGACTACTTAAAGTAGGAGGCAATTCATGGTCGAAGAGCGTTTAGATTTACTTATAAAGGAAGCAATTACTAGCAAAGCTACGGACATCCATTTTAGTTTTACTTCTCAACAATCTGTTATTTCAATGAGAACGTTGGATGGACTAAAACCTACTATATCTAGGGATGCTGATTATTCTCTTTATCAATACTTAAAGTTTTTATCAAAGTTGGATTTGGCTGCTTCAATGAAACCACAATCAGGAACTTTTTCAATTGTTGTAAATGATTATTTGTGGCACTGTCGATTCTCAGCAATCGAAACTTTCTTTTCTCAAAATGGTGTTTTAAGGATTCTAAATCTGTCAAAAATTGAATCTTTATCAGATATTACTTCAGATAGTGAAAACGTTAATACAATAAGAAAGTTACTAAATAACCAGCATGGTTTGTTGTTGTTTTCAGGAGTAACTGGAAGCGGTAAGTCTACTACTATGTTTAGTGGACTTAAAGACATAAAAGGGAAAAGCATTTATACTCTTGAAGATCCTGTTGAATGTCTTTATCCCAATCTTATGCAAATCCAAATTAACGAACAAACATCTCTCGATTTTGAAGCAGGTATTAAGCAATTGTTACGACATGATCCAGACATCATAGTGATAGGAGAGATTCGCTCTCCTCAAGAAGCTAAAGCAGCGATTAGATGTGCATTATCTGGGCATCTTGTCTGTGCCACAATCCATGCATCGAGTGCCAATCAAACAATCATGAGACTCCTTGATTTTGGCTGTACTAAAGAAGAACTTAATCAAATTAATCTGAATATTATTTATCAAAACTTAATTATTACAGATTTTAAAAGGAGTGCTCAGCTTGAAATTCTTCAAGAGAATGACATCATCAAAACCATCGAAACATGATTATGAGCTAGCAAAACTAGTTTTAAACTATTTACAAACAAATCTAGATTTTGATCAAATAAAAAACTTGTTATTGTTAGAACACTCATCATTATCTGATTATCTACAATCTTTTTATAATCACAACGAAAACCAATATCATAGTTTAACAAGTATCTTTTCATATCAACAAACATTGCAGTACACAATTGAACATTGGGAATTTGAAACATCTCTTAACCAACAATTAAAAGCTCAGTTTACTTATCCATCAATTCTCTATATCATTATGTATCTTCTTTTAGGATTCTTTACACTATTCTTGATTCCGACACTTTTATCAATGATCTTACTTTTTGATTTAGATACATCAATTATTAGGTTTTCTAATTATCTTCTAAAACTCATATTTTTCATTTTTACAATCTTTAACTTTTTATCAATTGTTTTTATCATTCGCTTTTCAAACAAAGAAAACTTAAAGGTATTTATTACAAAAAATCATAACAAAAAGTATTTCATTCTTTCCAAAAAGATTATTACTCAAAAGTTTGCGAAATTGTATTCAATATTAGTGTCTTATGGTTTATCTACTAAACAGTCTTTAGAAATTATGAAAAAGGGATCAACGTCTTATTTAGTATCGTGGCTGTCACTACTAATCACTTATAGATTAGAAGATGGAAATGATTTTGTTACTAGTTTTAGTGACAACTTTCTTGATTCCCATTTCAATCAAATAATTACTTTAGCTTCAAAAAACAACCAATTATCAGCACTATTGGATTCATATCTTACTTCGAATCAACAAATAATATTAATGATTATTACCAAAATTTCTAGTTTCGTTAAAATGGTTATATATATTGTCTTGGCATTACTTATTATCTTTTTATATCAAATTCTATTAACACCCATGAGTTTAATGGGAACACTATAAAGGAGAAAGTTCAAATGAAAAAAGGTTTTACATTGCTAGAAATGGTTCTAGTCATGACAATTATTGCAGTCTTGTTTTTACTAACAGTCCCTAACATTCAAAATGTGATTGGGTCAGTTACTAGAAAGGGTTGTGAAGCACAGTGTAAGGTAGTTGACACCGCAATCGTTCAATACATGATGGATTACGATGTTCAGTCAGTAGGAATTTCACAATTAGTCAGTGATGGTTATTTAACTCAAAAGCAAACAGTCTGTCAAAATGGAGTACCCATACGAATTGAAAACGGTGTCGCAAAAGCTAACTAAAGGATTTACATTGTTAGAAGTAGTTATTGTTTTGTTTTGTACTTCTTTGTTAATGTTGCTATCACTAGCAATAAAGATTCCTGTAACAAGCAATGAAATCTATAATTTCGAGAACACTTACAAAATGATGCAATTAAAAAGTATGGCAGAAATTAGTTCTTATCCATTGAATCACAACTATTCAAGTAATGTTTTGAATCTGACTTTTAATCAACATGGTAATGTTAATCAGGCTCAAACACTTAAAATCAACAATCAATATTTCGTCATTCAACTTGGAAGGGGAAGATATGAGAAACGCTAAATCAGGGTTTATTCTTTTAGAAATTATGCTATCTATAATAATAGTTTCGATGATGTTATTGATCCTTTATCAGATTATTAGCATATGAAGAAAGGATTTACTTTGATTGAAATGATGGTTGGACTAGTATTTAGTGGAATGTTGATGATACTGTTACTAACGACACTTCGATTGACATTAAATTCTAAAGAATCGATTGAGATGGTTGACCAAAATATAATTGGTATTATTCAATTACAACACGAAATGAACTTTGCTAGTAATGTTTCTTATGAGAACCAACAACTGTGTTACAATCGTTTAGAAAGGGATTTTTGTTTAGTCGTTGATAAACAACGACTCGTTAAACTTCCAGGTTATGAAATTTTCTTAATTGATTTTGATAGTTTATCGATAACACTTGATGAAAATATTAGTATTCGTTTGGATGGAGACAATTATGTTATCAAACTCATCCATTAAAAATGGTTACGTGTTGATGAATACTCTTTTGGTTTTAATCATTTTTACTGCGCTTATTATTTCGATATCACAACTCAAGAATCTAAGCTATCAACAACATCGTTATTTATTAAAGGCGCAAGAAAACGCTGAATGTGAGTACAAAATTGTTCAAACTGTTTTATCTTTTAGTTATGATGAAGATAGTCAATTTTCGAATGAATGTGATCATACTATTATTACCTATGAGATTAACAAGGATACAGTTTCTATAAAAGGGATTGGTAAATTAAACTTTAGTCTAGAAATTATCATTGACCTTGAAATGAGAGTTGTAAAAATGTATAATTACAACGCACAATGATGAAGGAGGTAATTATGGTATTAGTAAATGATTTAAAACTTGGAATGAGTTTTGTCGAAAATGGAGATCTATTTAAAGTACTTGATATTTCACGCAATAAATCTGCTCGTTCTCAAATGAATATCAAAGTAAAAGTTAAGAATTTAAGATCCGGAACACTAACTGAGATTGGTTATACAGCTGGAGATAAAGTTGAACAAGCAATCTTAGAAAAAAAAGAAATGCAATATTTATATGATGATGGAGATAGTCTAGTTTTCATGGATATGGATTCTTATGAACAAATCAACATTGAAAAATCGCGTTTAGAATGGGAAATGAAATTTCTCAAAGAAAATGACATGGTAACAATCACTTTTTTTGAAGCAGAAATTATTGGAATTGATTTACCAGATAAAGTTGCTTTACTTGTGACTCAATCAGAACCAGCTGTTAAAGGCGATACTGCTACGAGTGCCATGAAAAATGCGGTTGTTGAAACTGGGCTTGAAGTTAAAGTTCCAATGTTTATTGAAGAGGGTGAAACGATCCTAATTAATACAGAAGATGGTAAGTATTCTTCTAGAGCTTAAACCAACTACTAAAGGACCTTGTGGTCCTTTTCATATGCATTGACAAAACTTTCACATTAATTTATACTAAATATATCTTCAGGGCAGGGTGTAATTCCCGACCGGCTGTAAACCCAGCGACCCATCGATTAGATGGTTGAACTTGTGCAATTCAAGTGGCGACAGTAAAGTCTGGTATAGAGAAGAAATCAAATATTTTTTTGTATTTGATGTGCCCCGAAGTAGAGGGCTTTTTTATTGCCCTATACAGAAGGAGGATGAGTATGACAACTCAAACAAAGAAGAATAATGTATTAACTACCCGTTCAATGACCAAAATTGCTATATTATCAGCGCTAGCAGCTGCTTTAATGTGGTTAGAATTTCCAGTTTTCTTTGCACCAGGGTTTATGGGAATTGATTTTTCTGATGTTCCTGTTATTTTAGCTGGATACACCATTAGCCCGATTGCAGGAGTTTTAACAGGAGTTTTTAAAATTATCATTAAGCTATTGATTAAACCTTCATCTACTGCATTTATTGGTGAGCTTTCTAATTTATTCTTAACGGTAATCTATGTTTTAACAGCCACTATATATTACAAGAGACATAGACATTTTAAAGGTGCTATCATATCACTTATTCTATCTACTATCGTAGTTTCGATAGCTGGTCTCTTATCAAATGCATTTGTTATCTATCCACTTTATGCCTTTGCGCTAAAAATGGATATCAACTCAATTGTTAATATGACCTCAAAAATCAATGGTCTTGTTAATAATTATTGGACTATGATGTTTTTCATGGTTGTTCCGTTCAATTTATTAAAGTATTCGCTAGTTTCTCTTGTTACTCTACTACTTTATAAGCACGTTTCACCAATATTGAAGAGCTAATATTCAGGAGCTACTGCTCCTTTTTTTGTTTTATTCACAGAGGCTTATGGTATAATAAACGAGAATGAGGTGGCAGATAATGAGTCAAAAAAAATCAAGAGTAAAGAAATTTGAAGAGTTTAGGGAATCACTTTTAAATAATCAGTCTGATTCAAGAGTTTTAACGAAAGAATTAACACCATTCGCAAATCAGCTTCATCAAATCGATAATGAACATTTTGATAATGTCACGCTAAATGTAGATGAAGATTATCATTCTCCATTACACATGAGAAATGATCGCTATTCTTTAAGAAAAGAAGTTGAAATTTTGAGTGATGTAACTAATGAACATAAAGAAGTGACTATTGATGCTGAAGCAATTAATAACGAGATGGCTATCGAAGATACTGACTCTTTTAATAATCAATATTTAGAAGAATTCATTAAAGAAGTAAAGGACTACAATGTTTCTAAAGGATATCGTAATGAACAAGATACAAAATCAAACTTGTTAAATGAAGTGAAATCGAACACCGTTTTACGTCCATTTGGTAATTTAGAACCTTCTAAACCAATTGAAGAATATGTAGAAGAATATATTGAAGAAGAAATTATTGAAACACCTGCTCCTGAGAAAAAAGTGTCAAATTTAAGTGAAGATCAAACGCTTGTGTTTGAAGCAATTAAAGAAGAAAAAGTAGTGGACTCTGATGTTGATCATACTATTATGATGAAGGTTCAAGAATATGCTGAAAGTGAAGAAACTTATGATGATTATGATACAGAGAATCATAATGCCTTACTTGAAGAAACTACTAAACTTAAAACTCAATTGCTTGAACAAAATTCAGTTGTTACTGAAATGAGTGTGAAAATTGACAAAACAAATAGGGTTCTTAATGTGCTCATTACCATTTTAGTGATTCTTATTGTGATTTCAATATTGGTTATTGGTTACAATGTTTTAAAGCTTAATAAGGTGATATAATGCGGTTTAATGTAGCTATCGATGGACCAAGTGGGGCAGGTAAATCAGTCATTGCTTTAAAGCTTGCTGATAAATATAATTTGCTTCATATCAATTCGGGGGCAATGTATCGTGTTATCGCTCTTGAAGTTTTGAGAACAAATACCGATAAAGATGATGTTGATGCACTTATCAATATTATTCAATCAACTAAGATTCAATTATTACCAAAACAAATAGTTTTTATGAATAACGAAGATGTTACCCAAGCGATTCGTCATGAAAACATTTCTAAATTATCTTCTTATATTTCAAAACATAAAATGGTAAGAAAACTTTTAGTTGAGCAACAACAAGAAATGGTAAAAAAGAAAAACTGTATTATGGAAGGTAGGGATATAACTACCGTTGTTATTCCTGATGCTGAAATAAAAATTTATTTAACTGCTAGTGTAGATGTTCGAGCAACAAGGCGGTATCTAGATCTACTTGCTCGTCATATGGAAGCAGATTTAGAAGTTATTAAACTGGATATTATTAAGCGTGATACTCAAGACATGAATCGGAAAGAATCACCTTTAGTACAATCTCCAGATGCTTTTGTAGTTGATTCATCCTACTTAAGCATTGATGAAACAGTTGAAGAAATTTCAACTTATATTGATGAATATATAGAAAGAAATAGAAAGGATGATTGCTGTGATTGATGGAATCGTTGCCATTGTAGGTAGACCTAATGTTGGAAAATCCTCTCTTTTTAATCGAATGATAGGTGAACGAGTGTCGATAGTTGAGGATACTCCTGGAGTCACAAGAGATCGCATTTATGGAATTTCTCATTGGTTAACCAAACAAATTCGAATTATTGATACTGGTGGGCTTCAACTTGAAAAACAACCGTTTCAAGAAGAAATAAAAATGCAAGTTGATCTAGCAATTGATGAAGCAGATGTGATTGTTTTTGTTGTTGATGGTCAAGAAGGACTAACAACCGATGATCACATGATTGCTCGTTTGTTATATCGTTCAAACAAACCTGTTTTGCTAGCTGTCAATAAGATTGATGACGTACAGTTAGCTCACAATCTTTATGATTTTTACGCACTTGGTTTTTCTGAACCAATTGCGGTCTCTTCAGCCCACGGAATTGGGGTTGGAGATTTACTTGACGGTATCGTTAAATCGTTTGGTAACGTAAAGAAAAGGCCTTTGTATGAAGGTATGATTAAGTTCGCAATTATAGGACAACCAAATGTTGGAAAATCATCATTGATTAATGCTATTTTGAATCAAGAAAGAACTATTGTCTCAGAAATTGAAGGGACGACACGTGATGCTATTGATACACCTTTTGTTGTTGATGGAAAAGATTTTGTTGCTATCGATACTGCCGGTATAAGAAAACGCGGAAAAGTTTATGAGAATATAGAGAAATACTCTGTTCTAAGGTCTTTAACCGCGATTGAGAGAGCAGATGTAATTCTGTTTCTAATCGATGGTGAAAAGGGGATTAGAGAACAAGACAAGCATGTAGCGGGATATGCTCACAATGAAGGCAAACCAGTAATTATTATTTACAACAAATGGGATCTTGTTGAAAAAGATGATAAGACGATGAATGAAGTTACTCAGAAAATTAGAAGTGAATTCTTGTATCTTGCGTATGCTCCTATATTATTTGTGTCTGCTAAGAATCGGCAAAGGGTTCATTCAATCATTCCTTTAGTTGAAAAAGTTTATTTAAACTCTCAGACTAGAATTCCGACATCAGTTGTAAACGAAGTTATGATGGATGCTCAGCGCTTTACTCCACCGCCGACTCACAAGGGACAACGCTTAAGAATATATTATGTTTCTCAAGTTGCGATTGCTCCACCAACATTTGTTTTCTTTGTAAATGATCCAGAGTTGTGTCATTTTTCATACAAAAGATATTTAGAGAATAGATTACGAGAAGCTTTTGAATTTGAAGGAACCCCAATTCATTTGAATTTCAGAAAAAAGAGCTTGTCATAGAGGGTTATTATTGTAACTTAACTAATTTTTTGTTATTATGTGTAAAGAACGGAGGCAATTAATTATGAATGAAACATTTAATAAAAAAGCACTAACGGATGCATTATCTGTAAGATTACAAATTTCTAAGAAAAGCGCAGCTGAGGTTGTTGATGTAGTATTAGAAGAACTAAAAAACGAATTAACTAAGGGGAATAAAGTAGATTTAGCTGGATTTGGACGTTTTGAAGTAAAAGAACGTGCAGCTAGAGACGGTTTTAATCCACAAACAAAGGAAAAGATTAAAGTTCCTGCTTCAAAAGCTGTAACTTTTAAAGTTTCAAAAGCATTAAAAGATGAAGTAAACAGCTGATAAGAAGGAAACTTCTTATCTTTCTTTATAAAGGAGAACAAATATGAATTTTGCCTATTATTTAGGTGGAGAAAGTCTATTAACAATAGGTTTAGTAGCTATCGCTGCCGTCATTTCAATTTTTGCACAAACATCAATTCAAAGAGCTTATGCAAAGTATAAACAAACTGAATCAACCTCGCGATTAACAGGACGACAAGTTGCAGAAAAAATATTACAAGCAAATGGAATCTATGATGTTAACGTTGTTCAAGGTACTGGTGGAGAACTCTCTGATTTTTATGATCCGAAAAATAAAGTCGTAAGTTTATCTAGCAATATATATAATACAAACTCGGTTGCTGCTATTGCTGTTGCTTCTCATGAAGTTGGACATGCAATACAACATGCAACAGGATATGGAGCTATTGCATTAAGAAACACTATATTACCTTTAGCGATTGTATCTAGTAAATTTTCGATGCTAATTTTATTAGCAGGATTTTTCTTATCAATGCCAGTTCTAATATGGGCAGGGATAGCTTTATACGGAGTAGGGGGCCTATTTCAATTAGTGACATTACCAGTTGAATTTGATGCCTCAAAACGTGCTATAGAGAACATACAATCACTTGCTTTTGTTGATCAGTCAGATATTCCAGACATGAAAAAAATGTTAAATGCAGCAGCATTTACATACGTTGCAGCATTTATCGCTACAATTGCTCAATTATTAAGACTAGTACTTGTAGCTAATAGAAGAAACGATTAATTAATAGGAAGAACAAAACCTCCCAACTATAACTTATTAGAAAGGAGGTTTTAGTTTGAACTTTTATAAACGTATTATTTTATTACCATCACCAATTATTCATTTTAGTTTTCTACTAAAGCTTTTAGGTGTAATTTAATAATGTTACACTTTTCACTATTTGTTGTTGTTACACTAACACACTTAGCTTGGTATCTTCTTTATAAGAAAAAATAGGGACTCTCATCGAGTCCCTATTATCTAGATGATAACTTCGCATAATGTATATTATGTCAGTTTTATTGATTAATTTGTTTGTAAATAGCCTCTACAAGATACTTACCGTATTCAGGCAAATTAACTGGGCGTTGTCCCGAAACAATATGTCCATCAACACAAGCTCCAATATCAATCCAATTGGATCCGGCATTTATCATGTCATGTTTAATTCCAGGTGTACTTGTTGTTGTAACTCCTCGTAAGATATCCGCTGAAATCAAGACCCATCCAGCATGACAGATTTGCCCAATAACCATCTTATGATCATTGAAATAACGAACCATATTTAATACACTTTCATAACGTCTAAGCTTATCAGGTGCCCATCCGCCAGGAACTAGAATTGCATCATATTCTTCAACATTTACCTCATCAAAACTCAAATCACTTTTAGCAGGAACACCATATTTACCAATATATTCGTGATTAGCTTTTTCTCCAACCAGATCAACAATAAATCCTTCTTCACGAAGTCTGTAGACTGGATACCACAGCTCTAAATCTTCAAAATCATCACTAACTAAGGCAATAATTTTTACATTTTTTGTCATCATTTAATCTCCTCCAAGAATGATTTTCCATATTCTGTTTCTTCTACATTGAAATTTTCTGTAATTGTACGACCAATATCTGCGAACGTCTTTCTAAGTGGTAACATTCCAGAATCATCCATACTTGGTGAATAAACTAACAAGGGAACGTTTTCTCTAGTATGATCGGTTCCTGGGTATGTAGGATCATTCCCATGGTCTGCAGTTATAATTAACAGGTCATCATCATTTAATTTCTTGACTAAATCACCCAATTGTTTATCAAATGCTTCTAATCCATCACCATATCCTTGTGGATCTCGACGATGTCCCCACAAAGCATCAAAATCAACGAGATTAATAAACATTAAACCATTGAAATCTCTGTCCATTAATTCAATTGTTTTATTCATACCGTCTTCATTGCTAACAGTTCTGACGTAATCTGTAATTCCTTCACCATCAAAAATATCAATTATTTTACCAACACTTATGACATCATACCCCCCCTCTTTTAATTTATCTAGAGCAGTTTTCCCAAACGGTTTGAGGGCATAATCGTGACGGTTTGATGTTCTCTTAAATGAATCTTTATTATCACCAATAAATGGTCTAGCAATCACTCTACCAACTTTCCATTCTGGTTTCATTGTTAATTCTCTAGCTATTTCACAACAACGATACAATTCTTGTAAGCCAAAGGTTTCTTCATGAGCAGCGATTTGAAGAACTGAATCAGCTGAAGTGTAGACAATCATATCATTTGTGCGCATGTGTTCTTCACCTAAATCCTTGAGAATCTCGGTCCCACTAGCAGAGATATTACCAATAATATTGTGTCCAGTTCTGCGAATTAACTCATCTAACAATTCTTGAGGAAACCCAGTATCAGTAAATGTTTGGAATGGTTGATCGATAAAGAGCCCCATGATTTCCCAATGTCCTGTCATTGTGTCTTTTGATGCACTTGCTTCTTCCATCAGACCATAATAACCACGACTTAGCATCATTGGTTCGACCCCTTGTATTTTATGAATGTTTCCTAATCCCAATCTTTCAAGATTTGGTACATTAAGACCATTCATATGTTTAGCAATATGACCCAATGTATCTGCTCCAACATCATTAAAATCAGCTGCATCATGTGCTTCTCCAGCTCCTACAGAATCCATGACTAATGTAATAATTCTTTTATACTTCACCATTTTTTTCTCCTTCTTCTATTTGCTGACCGGGATGAAAACGATCATACATTTCTTTTTGTTTCTTTTTGTCCAAATGAGTATATATCTGCGTAGTAGAAATATCTTTATGGCCAAGAAGTTCTTGGACAGATCTTAAATCAGCTCCTTCATTAATCAATGAACTTGCGAAACTATGACGCAACATATGCGGTGATACATGTTTCTGTAAACCAACTTGTTTTGCCCGCTTAGTAATTCTATTATACACACTTTGTCTACTCAATGGTTTCGATTGGCTATTGATAAACACTAAATTCACTAATTTTTTCATCCATTTGCTTTTAGCATAAGTATTATAATTTTCTAGAGCAATCAAAGCTCTTTTCGTAAACGGAACAATTCGCTCTTTATTCCCCTTCCCAAAGACTTTTATAATCATCTCATTAATATCAATATTTGATATTTTCAAATTACATAATTCACTAACACGTAAGCCACAACTATAAAGCAACTCTATTATTGCTAAATCAAGATAATCTTCTGGTTCTATTGTATCAAATGACACAAGTTGTTCAACTTCTTTTAAAGTAAGAAAATGTGGTAACTTGTCTTTCTTTTGAGAAACGCTCAAAAATTCAGTAGGATTATAGTCAATATATCTAGAAATTTGTAAAAAGTCATAAAATTTTCTTATAGAACTCATCATTCGAGCAGTTGAAGAAATTTCATGAGATTTAGAAAACACTCTAAGAAACTCGCGAACATCTTCTTGTGTTGTTTTTAGAATATCACGCTCAACCAGAAACATTAACAAATCAGAGTGATACGCATCAATAGTTTGATTTGAATATTGAGCAACATAACGCAAATAATTAAGATACTCAAGAACCATTTGATTATTCACTGTCTTTCTCCTTAAGTTTTGAAGGAACAGTAAGAACTTCACTCTTAAATAGATTGTTTACTTTGGTAATAATATCTGAAACACTGTTTTTCTGATTATTAACGTTGAATAAATTAAATATTTCATCTTCTTCCTCATGCTTCTTTAAATTACTTAAGTTCAGAGACATGTAAGTCACTTCACCATCGAAATCAAACTCATCAAATAGTAACAGTCCATGTTCTAGTAACTGTTGATAATTCTTAAACCCATTATCTAGACGCATTGATTTAGAAGTAACTTTAGAATCATTGAAACTAACTCCCAATGACAACGTTAAACCATATACATTATCTTTTTTCATTTTATTGGCAATATCTTCACAGTGATTCATAATTAATAAAGAAATGTCCTCGTAATCCCCCAAACCCTCATATAAACTATTTGAAGCAGAAATAGACTTAACATCGGTGTTAACTTCTATGAGTTTACTATCTTCTCCATGAACGCGTTCTAACACAGCATCTAATTGATTTAAAAATATCGGTTGCAATAGTTTTTTGTCAGCTCTAGCCAAATCACCAATTGTATGTATATTAATAGCTCTTAATAACAATTGGCTCTTTTTACCAATACCAAACATCTCTTCAATTTTCAAAGGCCATAGCTTACTTTCTACTTCTCGTTTTCGGAGTACCGTAATTCCCATAGGTTTTTTCATATCACTAGCCATTTTAGCTAAAAATTTATTAGGACCAACCCCAATTGAAGACTTTAGTCCTAATTCACTTAGAATACGATTTTGGATCTCAACAGCTAAATTAAGTGGTTTACTATATTTTTTAATTGTTTCTGTTACATCGAGAAAACATTCATCAATTGATGCTTTCTCAACTAAACTTGTAAATTCAAACAAAAGTTCATAAAACTTTTGAGATAAGGAATTGTAGAATTCAAAATCTGGTTCCACTACCACTAAGTCTTTACATTTTGTATACGCAATAGATAAAGGCATTGCTGAAGAGATTCCAAAAGCTCTTGCTTCATACGAAGCAGTAGTAACAACAGCTCCACGAGTTGAACGACAAACGACAACTGGTTTACCAAGAAGTTCTTTATTCTTAGTTTGTGAAGCACTAGCGAAATATGCATTCAGATCAACGTGAAAAATAACTCTAGCAGCCATTTTGAATTTCCTTACTAGACTCACTTAAAAGATTTCTTGCCAATTGCAAAGCAGTATCATCACTCTTCGAGCTCATCATTAAAGCTAATTGCTCAACTCTCTTTTCCTCATCCAATAATTCTATTGATACTGTAGAAGACGATTTCGAAATAAGATATTGTTTTTTCGCAAAACTAGCTACGATTGCTAAATGGGTAACACATATAACAGTACTCTTAGAAGATAGTTGATTCATTTTCATTGCCATCTCTTTAGCTACTTTACCAGAAACTCCAGCATCAATCTCATCAAAAATTATCAACCCTATTTTCATGATATCGTTAAAAATAACTTTAAGAACCAGCATTAAGCGAGATAACTCACCACCACTTGCTACTTTACTTAACGGACCAGGATCAATACCCTTATTTAGACTAACCATAAAGCGACACGTTTCTAAGCCATTAGAAGACACAACCTCACTAAATTCAACATCAAAAACAACGTTATTCAAGCTTAAGTCTTTTCCATGCTTTGCTATTAATTTAGATAAATCTTTTGCCTTCTCTCTTCGCTCAATTGATAACTTCTTAGCTTCATTCTCAAACTCTTTATATGCTTTTTCAATCTTTAAATCAAGCTCTTTAAGTACCCTTTCACTATCAGACAATTCTTCAATTAACAATTTGCTATCATCTAAAAATTTACATAACTCTTCAGTGGTCATTTTGTATTTGCGTTTTAAACGGTTGTATTCAAAAAGTCTTTGGTTTAATTGTTCTAAAAGTTGCTCATCAAGATTTCCAGTTAACAATTGTTTCTCAACCAATCGACTCACTTCTTCTAACTGATAATAGGTTGAAGACAACAGCTCATTAATTTCGGAATTAGGACTACTGTCTTTCAAACTATAGAGACTTCCAACATCAATTGTAGAAAGAAGCTCATCAATACTTTGATAAGTCTCCATACTTTTTTCAAAACGAGACATCTCATCTATTTGCTCTAACAAGTTGAGTTCATCTTCAACAGTTGGATTAAGTAATTCAATTTCTGTTACTTGCTTTGTGATTTCTTCTAGATTTTTAAGATTCTTCAAAGATTCCTCATAGTCTAACTTCTTTTTAAATAACTTTTGGTAGCTAAAAAACAACTCTTTAACATTGATTAAAAGAGAATCATTGTTTAAATATTTATCAAGTAGTTTAATGTGCTCACTTTCATTCAGTAACCTCTGAGTATTGAATTGAGAATGTATATCGATTTCGGTTGAAAGGATTTCTTTAACAATACTTAATGATACTTGTTTACGGTCAATCCGATAAACAGATCGTCCATCCGCTGAAACTTCTCTAGAAAAGATATATTCTTCCTCTTCAGATTCAAATCCATACTCAATCATTTTTTGATGTGCTTGAGAATCTGATTGAAACTCAAAAACTCCTTCAATTAGGGTCTTTCTTGAAGGATCTAAAACAACATTGGAACTTAAACGATCACCGCTTAGCAATGATATAGCGTTGATAAAGATGGATTTTCCTGCCCCTGTTTCTCCTGTAATCGCTAAAAATTTAGCATCAACCGAAAATTCCAAATGGTTTATTAAAATGTAGTTATCAATTAACAGATGTTTTAGCATAGTTTTCTCACAATTATTCTATTCAATTATTCTGCCTTTTCCTTAAGTGATTTCATAACTTTTTCAATACAACTATTTATATCAATACCATAAACTTGTCGTAATTTTGCCATACTGCCATGTGGAATATAGTTATCTCCAAGAGTAATTACTTCAATTGGTTTTCTATTTCCTTCCGCTTGAGCAAATGCTTGCACAGCTTCTGATAATCCTCCAGCTGGATAATCTGTTTCATAGATATAGAGGTTCTTATCCATTTCAAAAAGTTTTTTTAGTAGGATGGTATCTAATGGTTTAATAAATCGCATATTAACAACCCACCAGTTAAATCCATTTGATTCTATTTTTTCTTTAAGGAGCTCCACTTCTTTACCATAGCTCATAATTATAGCATGTGGATTTTGATCGCTAAGCTTTAAAAGTTCCCATGAGCCAACTTCAATCTCCATAAATGAACTAACTGGTTTATAGACATCATTTCCTCTTGGATAACGTAGTGCAAATGGTCGATTTGCTCTAAAAGCAGTATAAAGCAAGTGTTGTGCTTCATCTGAGTTTTTGGGTTGAGCGATTACTAAGTTGGGAAGAGGTCTTAATAAGCCAATATCAAATAAACCATGATGTGTTTCTCCATCTTCCCCTACTATTCCCGCTCTATCAATACCAATCACAACAGGCAAGTTCATACGTGTAATATCGTGATTGATCTGATCGTATGCACGTTGTAAGAATGTAGAGTAAATCGAAACAAAGGGCTTCTTGTGACTTAATGCTAACCCAGATGCAAATGTAAGAGCATGACCTTCGCTAATTCCAGTATCAAAACTTCTGTTTGGGAACATTTCAAAGAACTTTTCAAGTTTTGAACCAACAATCATAGCTGGAGTTATAGCAACTATGTCTGGATCATTTTTTGCTAAGCGAATTAGAGTTTCAGATATTATTGAAGAATATGAAAGAACTCCTTCAGGCAAAGCTACACTACTTTCTCCAGTGTTAGGATCAAATTGTGAAACCCCATGCCAAACACCAATTGCGTCCTCTTCTGATGGTTTGTATCCTTTACCCTTTATTGTTTTAACATGAATAACGATTGATCCGTTGTGATTTTTTGCATATTCAAGTGCTTTTATTAAATCCGGAATATTGTGACCATTAAAAGGACCAATGTATTTCATGCCAAAGTCACTAAAAACATTAGGAATAACAACAGTTTTACGGATTGAGTTTCTAACACCAACTATAGCTTTTCGTACAGGCTTTGTTATCATACCACCCTTAGAAAGCACTTTGTTAAGATCTTCTTTAAGTTCTACATAAGGTTTCGCAATACTAAGTTGAGAAAATGCAGAATTAATGTATCCAACATTTTTCGAGATTGACATTTCATTATCATTTATAATCATAATTACTTTTGATGATAATTCTCCAATATGGTTAATCGCTTCATAAATCATTCCATTGGTTAATACTCCATCACCAACAACAGATATGATATTGAAGTTTTTCTTATCGAGATCTCTTGCTACAGCCATCCCAAAGGCAGTTGAAAGAGCAGTACCAGCATGTCCAGCTTCAAAAGGATCGTGTTCGCTTTCATTGGTTTTTTGAAATCCAGATAATCCACCATATTGTCTCAATGTCGAAAATTGATTTGCTCGTCCAGTTAATATTTTGTGTGTGTACGATTGATGACCAACATCGAATAATATTTTATCAGTGGGTGAATTAAAAACTTTATGAATGGCAACAGTTAATTCTACAGTTCCAAGATTAGAAGACAGATGTCCTCCTGTTTTTGAAACTGTATCTACTAAAAAGTCACGAATTTCATTTGACAAGTTTTCTAATTGTTTATTGGAATATGTCTTCAGAAATTGCGGGTTTTTAATTTCATTAATCTTCACAGCTTCCTCCTAACTCTGACGACTCATTAAATATTCAATCATAGTATAAATTTCTGAATTAACTAATTTTATTTCAGCTAAATCCTCTCTAATTTTTGCGTAAAGTGATACAACTAGTTCATTCGCTTCTTCAAGTGTCAAAAACGCTAGAGCGGTAGTTTTATTATTAAACTTGTCCGATCCTACTGTTTTTCCTAATTCTTCTGACGTTTTGATAACATCGAAAATATCATCTTGAATTTGAAAAGCACGCCCACATCTAAATCCAATATTTTTTAGTGTTTCACGATCTTTGTCTTTATCGACTAATATTGCTGCTGATTCAAGAGCAAGGCTTAGTAGACATCCTGTTTTCAAATCGTACATCGTTAATAGATCTTCAAGGGATTCACAAGGATTAGTCTCATAAGCCAAATCCAAGGTTTGACCTAAAACCATACCATTCATCCCTGATCTTTTCGCAAACAATTCAATTAACTTAATTTTCTTATCATCACTATAATTTGATTGAGCTAAAACTTCAAAGGCCATTGTTAATAAAGAATCTCCAGCCAATATTGCTAAAGCTTCACCATAAACTTTGTGATTGGTAGGTTGTCCTCTACGAAAATCATCATCATCCATCGCTGGTAAATCATCATGAACAATTGAATATGTTTGTATACATTCTAAAGCACAAGCTACATCTAAGCCCAAATAAGGGTCGGCACCATAATCTCTTATTAATGCTAACATCAACAATGGTCTTACTCGTTTTCCAGGGGCTAATAACGAATATTCAGCAGCATCTCTTATATTCGATGCCTCATACTGGGAAATCAGTTCTTGTAATTGTTCATCAACTATTTGTCTCATCTTGATTCTCCTCACTGTTTTCTATGATAATTTTATTAATTCGATTTTCAAACTGTTTAAGTTCTTTTTGGCATTGTTTTGATAAGGATAACCCTTCCTCAAACAAAGCAATAGATTGCTCAAGCGGAAGCGTACTGTCATCTAACTTTTCCACAATGCTGTTCAACTTATTCATTGCTTCTGAAAAACTTAGTTTATTGGCCATTGTTCTCTCCATTCTTTACTATATTTACATTAATCAATCCATCGTAATATTGAAGATTAAGTTGTTGATCGCTATCAATCTGATCTGCTTTTGTAATTAGTTTACCATTTTGGTACGATAATAAATAACCCTTCTTCATAATCGTTAATGGAGACTTTAAATCAAGTTGTGTTAACTTATTTGCCAAATCATGTTTGTATCCACTTAGATTAATCAAAGATTTACTCTGTAGTTGATTTTGATAATCAGTTACTCGTTGAGTTTGTTTTTCAAAGAAATACGAAGTTTTTGTCAACAATGTTTGTTCATATTGTAATACTTTGTCTTCTAAAGTCGTTATAAATAATTTGAAGTTGTCTAATTTTTTGTTTGATTCTTGTAATTTTAAAGAAGGTTCCATAAAAAGTAAATTGGGTCGTTTCAAGATGCTACGAGCTACTGTATTTTCATAACTCAACTTTAAGTTATTAAACTGATGTTTTGTCTTGTTTAATAGATGCTTATCGATAGAAGTTAATAAATCAAGAACTTCATCTTTATTTGGTGTAGCAAGTTGGGCAGCAGCAGTTGGAGTAAGTCCTCTAACATCAGCGACATAATCAACTAAGGTAATGTCAATTTCATGACCTACGCCAGTAACTATAGGTGTTTGAGCATCATAAATGGCTTTGACTAGTTCTTCATTATTGAAAGCCCAGAGATCTTCTAAAGATCCCCCTCCTCGACCAATAATAATTACATCGTGTTTAGCTTCATCTGCTAACAATAAATTCTTTATAATATCTTCTGGAGCATTTGGACCTTGTACTAAAGACTCATAAACACTAATGTTCACCAAAGGCCAACGATTCTTAAGTGTTTGTAACATATCTGCTAATGCTGCACTTTTGTGTCCACTAATAATGCCTATCGACTCAGGATATTTAACAAGCGACTTTTTATGATCCTTATTAAAATAACCTTCTTTGTTTAGTTTGTCGCGAAGCTGTAAATATTTTTTATATAATGCACCTTGTCCAGCCAATTGCATGGTACTTAGAACTAACTGAACTTGACCACTTCCGCCATAGATTGTGACCATACCATTCACTAGTACTTCGTCTCCATCTGAAATTGAATGACTGACTTTCAAATTATCGTTACGAAACATCACACAATTAATCTTTGATTTTGAATCTTTTAAACTGAAGTACCAGTGCCCTGAAGAATGCTTTGTTAAGTTAGATATCTCACCACTACATGTTATGTTATTCAGTTCATTTGATTGCTCAAGAACACTCTTAATAGAGTTTACAACTTGTGTAATGGTTTTGATTTGACTCATATATCTAAAACCTTATCCAAGGTGGCATTAATTAGTTTATAGGTGTCATCTGCATCACCAAATTCTTTAGCCAATTTTACAGCTTCATCAATAATGACTTGTTTCTCTGTCTGTAAAATAATTGCTTCTCCACAAGCAAGCAAAAGGATGGATTGTTCAATGTAACCTAAACGATCAAAGGTCCAATCGATGAGTTCATCATTAATAAGTTCAACTAAATCTACTTTCTGAGTTAAGCTAATATCTACAACAGATTGAAACGCTTCGTTTAACAACAAAACATCCTCTGAATCAGTTTTCAGCTTAGCATCCTCTTTCAATAGATATTGATATAAATAAAACATTGCTTCTTTACGTTGTGTGCTTCTTGACATATAGTTATCACCTTATCCTATTTTACCATAAATACCTTTAACCTACACTGAAAAATAAAAAGCCTTTCGGCTTATTTAAAATGAAAACCAATAACACTGATATCCACCTGATCTGCTACAACATCAGTACTATTCTTGATATTATTAATAACATTTTCTTGAATGGTACGGGATGTTCTTTCAGCATTCATTCCATAATCCAGTTTTACTTCAATTTCAATTTTCAGTAAACCGTCTTTTGAAAGTGTACAAATAACACCCTTCTTGAAACTACCATCAACAATATCGACACCTTTCATCTCTTCAACAATATTTCTTGCAATCCACTCGAAGACTGACTTGTTAATATGCACTTCACCTAATTCATTTTTGAATTTTACATCCATGTATTCTGCCATAGTTCCACCTCTTACCTCTTTATTATACCAAAGATTTCAGCATCTGAACACTGACTTTATTTATCGTTTGTTTTTCGTCATCTTTCATTTGTTCAATTAACTCTTCGATAGTATCAAATTTTAATTCGTCCCGTAACCGATGTGTAAATAAAATTTCTACTTCTTTACCATAGACATCATTATCAAAATCCAAAAGAAAGGCTTCGATAGAAAGTTGCTCAGTATGATTAAATGTTAAATTGTGACCCACATTGGTCATTGCTCGATATGCTTGACCATCTACAATCCCTACCCCTGCATATACTCCTTCTTTAGGAGTATAATATTCTTCATTGTATTCTAAATTGATAGTAGGAAAACCGATTTTTCGTCCTTGTTTTCGACCATGCACAACTTTTGATTTAATCGAATAGGGCCTATTTAGAAGGATCGAAACGAGTTGGACATCACCTTGATTTAGTGCTTCTATAATCCGTGTAGAACTAATTTTTTGATTATCAAAGACAACTGGCTCAATAACTTGAGTTGAAAAATACTCTTTACCATACTCTTTTAGAGCTTCAGTGTCACCTGCTCCTTTGAAACCAAATCGAAAATCATACCCACAAACCAGGTACTCAATGTTTAAAGCTACCAGAATGGAGTTGATGAAGTCTTTTGGATCCAACATTGACATCTCTTTTGTCATGTTTAACACAACAACCACATCAATACCAATGTTCTTTGCGATATCAAGTTTTCTTTCTAAAGGAGTTAAGTGTTTTCTGAAATCTAAGTTTTTTACAATGACAACAGGGTCAGGATCAAATGTTATTAAACAGGATAAACAATTATTCTCTTTCGCATTTTGAATAGCTTTGTTCACTAACTGCATGTGTCCTTTGTGTAATCCATCAAAATAACCAATACAGGCACTTAATTTCCCAAGCGATTTGATCGGTTCATTCATTTTAACATTAATTATTTTCATACCCATAATCCCCTTACAATTCTATACTTGCCTTCTGTTTCTTTATATTCAATAACTGCTAATGCCTGTTCTTGATAGATTACAACCGCCATATCTCCTACATACTCATAATCTAAAGCTTTTCCATGATAAACATAAGTTGGATCATCTATCTCAATAAAAGGAAGATGTTTCAACCCTTCTTTAACATCTATCAAATATCTCGGTAAATCCGAAATTACTTCGTCAAGTAGATGACAATCTTCAAGTTTAAATATTCCACATCGTAAACGAACTAATGAACTCATAGTACCAATATTATTTAGTTTCTCAGCGATATTTTCACACAATGCTCGAATATAAGTACCACTACTAACGGTCACTTCAAATTCAATGCTTTCATCGGTGATACTTAATAAATGAATGGATGATATTTCTATATCAATGACTGGTTGAACAACTTCTTTGTTTTCTCGATGATACTCGTAGAGTTTTTTACCTTTAATTTTCTTAGCACTGACTATAGGTACTATTTGTTTCGTACTACCAACGAAAGAGTTAAGTACTTCGATAACTTGTTGTTCTGTAAATGGTGTAATATCTTTTTCCTCTAGTACTTCTCCCCAAATATCTAAAGTGTCGGTTCTTTTTCCAAACGAAAGTTGCGCTCGATATGTTTTAGTGGACATGTCTAAAAAACTTAACACTTTTGTGTTATTCACTAAACAAACTAGAACTCCTGTTGCTTGAGGATCAAGGGTTCCAGTGTGTCCAACTTTCAAATGAGTATTCCGTTGTATTCTCTTCACGACATCGAAAGATGTCATGTCTTTTTCTTTATTTATAAGTACTATCCCTTGCATAAAATCACCTAACATATTATACGAAATTATGAAGCTTATAACAACTAAAGCTAACTGATTGAAAAAAGTTTCTGTAAAGACGTGAAAAACGTCACTGTGCAGAGTTAATTGAACAAAATGAACACTATGGAATAAAACAAAAATAAAGCAGTATTTTCCAGTAAGAAGAGAGGATTTCGATAAGAAACATCTCTGTTTCAATTAAAAAAAGGATGTGGTTTTGATTTTGAAACAAACCGAAAAGAACTTTCGGCTTAAAAAGTTTCATACTAAATAGAACAATCTATTTGTTGAAAGGGATGTGGTTTACTCTGTGTTCTGAGTATTTATTTCTTTTTGAGTGTTAATTTGTTTCGATCAATTCTTTGAATCTTCAGAATATCCGCTATAATGACACTGTATTCTTGAGTAAAACACTCATACGGTGTTAGCCCCTTCAGGGAACCTCGAGGATAAGAATTGATGTGTGAAAGAGACGTATCAATATCCTGTTGATTGATGGTATCGAAGGAAGTTTGCTTGGAGAAAATTCTGCGAATGAATCCATGGTTTCTTTCACACTCTGCTTTTTGATACGAACAGTATGGATCACAATAGAAAACTTTAAATCGTTGGACTCCTTGTTCGTCGTTTTCAATGGTGACCAGGGATTGAAACTCCCCACCATTGTCTGTCAGGATGGTGTCGAAAAGAGTGAATCCTTCTTGACGGCAGGCTTCATAAAGGTTTAAAAGAATGTCTTTGACCTTCGAGTTCGCCCGTCGATAGTTGATGGCGATTTGAAACTTAGAATTAACGAAAAAAATGGTGAGGAGCGCTGTATGGTCGGTGCGTTTCCCCATAACAGAATCACACTGAATAATCACGGCATTTGGATGAGCCAGTAGGTGGCGCTTAAAATCATCATACGTTCGATTCATCAAAATTCTTACATTTGTCGCTGTACTGGTCCGTTGATACATTTTCTTTGGTCGAAACCGAACCGCTTGAGGCAGATCGATTCGGCGGACGGAGAGGCGTTCATCGTTAATATAACGACGGATGGTCGATTCATGAAGATCACATTCCTTCAGGGAACTCATGGCGACATGAATCGATTGACCTTGAAGAATCAAAGGACAAAGATGTTTCTCTAGAACCTCAACATTTTTCTTAATCCGCTTGATCTGAGACCGAGATTTTTTAAGCGTCTCTGTCGCTTGAATGTGCGCGTTCGCAGCATCGTAATAACTATTGCGATGACTACACCTTGTTTTTGAACATCCTGAACAACAAAAAGGAAATTTAGCCAAAAGAGGACAGAGAAACTGTGTTTGGATACGAAGGGTAAACTTACTGGCTGTGGAAGGATACCGAGTCGTATTGGTTTTCAATTCGTAATAAATAGCGCTTCTGGATTTGCTTAAATCCTTCGCGAGTTGACTAGCTGAACCATAGGGGTTTGTTTCTAAACTGTATTGGATCTTCACACGATCCGAAAACGTAAAGTGGGTGTTCATCGTAATCCTTTCTAGACACCCCTTTCAACAATTTAAGTGTGACAGAAAAAAGGGACATAGTAAAAAATAGAATACAAAACTTCATAGTTAATTAAACACAGTGTTCAATTAACTATGAAAACTAACGCCAATATATATAATACTTGTAAAAAATAATACACTATGGTAAAATTATGATGTTAAAAAAGATGCCATA
>CAZWPP010000005.1:0-30105 GCA_964635335.1 uncultured Erysipelothrix sp.
AATGTGAATCATCTTCTTCACCAATTGGTGTTTCTAATGAAACTGGATCCATTGCGATTTTTTGTATTTCTCTTACTTTTTCAGGAGTGATTCCACCCATTTCCTTTGATATTTCTTCAGCTGAAGGTTCTCTTCCAAGAGTTTGAACTAAACTACGTTGAATCCGTGTCAGTTTATTGATAGTTTCTACCATGTGTACCGGAATACGGATTGTACGTGCTTGGTCCGCAATAGCACGTGTTATTGCTTGTCTAATCCACCAAGTCGCATAAGTGGAAAATTTGAAACCTTTCGTATAATCAAATTTTTCAACGGCCTTCACAAGACCCATGTTTCCTTCTTGAATCAAATCAAGGAACGACATTCCACGACCAACATATTTCTTAGCAATTGACACAACTAACCGGAGGTTAGCAGCAATTAGAATTTGACGAGCATCAAATCCATCGAGATATGTACGTTCACAATTCAATATATACCCTTCACCAGCGTTATCATCTTTATATAATACATTAAGTTCTTTAACTAATTTTTCTACACGAATTGGTTTTTCATCAACAACTGGTTCAATTCCTGTTTTTTCAAAATACATATGTCTCAATAATTCTTCAGCCTTTAACCCATCTTTTATTCGTCTAGCGATTTCGGGCTCATCTTCAGCATCTAAGAGATTAACTCGACCAATTTCTTTAAGATAAATCTTTACTGGATCGTTAATTCTAATATTTGAGATATTAATATTTTTGTTAATATATGAGTTCAAGTCAACAGTATTAATACTGTCATCAAAAGGTTCATCACCTTCTTCTCCAGAAAAGAAGTCATCACTAATATCATCAACTTCATCAACTACTTTTTCAACTTCGCTACCATCAAGTTCATCTAAACTATCGTCTGTAATTTTTATCTTATTTGTTTGAAACCATTCTAAAAGTTCTTCTGTATCCTCATCCGATAAATCAAGGTGATCTATTGAACTATCAACTTGTTCTTGAGTGAGTTTTTTATTCTTTTTGAAAGATTTCAAAAACTCTTCTTTAATTTCTGTTATAGTCTTAAATTTTTTCATTCGTTTCCTCCGTGTTAAGTAATTCTTTATCCAGTTGTAATTGTACCATGGATTTAACTAATAACTGTCTTTTTGAATCATCTTTCTCATTTAATATTTCCAACTTGATATCATTAATCGATTGATTAATCTCCTCAATCTTTAATAATTTAATTGACTGATTTAGAGTCGTGTCGTTTTTTTCAAAGTGATAAATCTCATTTGAAGTTATTTCCAGCAATAGGTGTTGTTGATATTCAGAAAGTGGACTTGTTAGTAAATCTGCAACTTCAATCGAATCATTGTCTTGGTAAGCTGAAAGTATTGTATTCGCTAAGGAATTTATCTCATCATTTAGCAAATATCCAAGTTTTAAACGATAAATATTCGCTAAGTGTTTGGACTCCAAAAGATGAGCAAGAATCATCATCTCTGACTTTAAGTATTTTTTTTCGAACATTTTAATATTGATTCGATGAATAATCTTATGTGAAGGATTTCTATAGTCTTTATTTGTTACAGAATCAATTTGATTTCTTAAAGTACTAACTTCGAATCCTGTTAGTGTCGATAATTGTTGTAAAAAATAATCCTGATCCATCGTTTCTAATCGAACTAACTCCTCAATAACTATGTTTACGACAGTTTTTTTAGAGTCATAAGAGTTGAGGGAATATAGATTACTAGCATAATTGATAACAAACTCAGCCCAGTGAATTGGATTGTTGATACTTTGTCTTAACTTCTCTATTCCGTATTTCTTTAGGTAATCATCAGGGTCTAATGTTGTTGTATTATCAATAACATTTACTTTAATATTCTGTTGTATCAGTTGCTTTCCGATGGTATAAGTAGCTTTTTTACCAGCTGAATCACCATCGTAAGCTAAAATTACTGAACAATTAAGTCTTTTTATGAGTTGTATTTGTTCGGTTGTTAAAGCAGTACCAAGTGTTGCAACTACCTTCTCAAAACCAGCTTTGTGAAAAGAAATAACATCCATGACTCCTTCACAAATGATTAGTCCAAGATCTTTTAGTTTATTTTGTTTGGCATTATAATAATTATACAAAAGATCCGATTTTTGATACAAATCATTTGTAGAACTGTTAATATATTTACTAGAACTTTCCATAAGCGCACGAGCGGTGTATGCTACAACTTGATTGTTTGAATCTGCAATAGGAAATAGGATGCGATTACTAAATACATCTTTGTAATTGCCATCATATTCATATGTCAGGTTCAAATTAATTAATTCATCAATTCGATAACCTTTGGACAACAAATAATCTGTTAGAGAAAGATTGGGATCAGAGTATCCAATTTGAAACGTTTCAGCAATATCATTAGTAATTTGTCTTTCATTAAGGAAATGTTTCGCATCTGTATTAAGAGTGTTTTTCAGTAAATACTGATAGTAAATTGTACTTTCACTCATAATATCAAATTGCCGTTGCCGTAACGGATCAACTTCATACTTTGGTAAATATTGAAGTTGCTCACTTAAATCAATGCCAATGGTTGCTGCAACTTTGACTACTGCTTCAACAAAGGATACTTTTTCAAAGTTTTGCACAAAACGAAAGACATTACCACCTTCTTGACAGACAAAACATTTGTATACTTGTAAGGTAGAACTAACGGACAAGCTTGGGTTGTGATCATCATGAAAAGGACAAACTCCTTTATAATTTGGACCACTTTTTTGCAAAGGAATATATTGCCCTATTACATTGACAATATCAACTTTTTGTCGTATTTGATTTATTGTTTGTTGATCAATTCTTTTCATCGATTATAAAGTTTTGTTTCTAAAAAGCCTTTTAAACTATCAATAGAAAGTCTTTGTTGTTGCATTGTGTCACGATCTCTAATTGTGACACAATTATCTTCTAATGTACCGAAATCAATCGTTATACAATAAGGCGTACCTATCTGATCTTGACGTCTGTAGCGCTTTCCAATTGATCCTGCATCATCAAAATCAATCATAAAATACTTCGCTAAATTGTTATAAACTTCCATTGATTTGTCATTCAATTTCTTTGATAACGGTAATATACATGCTTTATAAGCGCTTAGGCGTGGATCAATTTGAAGAAGTGTACGTTGTTCATTATCTTCAAGTGATTCAACTGAAAAACCTTCACAAACAAAAGCAAGAAACAGTCTCTCAACTCCTACAGATGGTTCAACACAATATGGAACAAACTTCTCATTTGTGAATGGATCTAGGTATTCCATCGAAACCCCTGAGTGAATTTGATGTTGTTTCAAATCATAATCAGTTCGATCAGCAATTCCCCAAAGTTCATCCCAACCCCATGGATAAAGATACTCGATATCTGCTGTACCTACTGAATAGAACGATAGCTCATCTTCAGCATGGTCCCTAAATCTCAGATGGTCTTTGTTAATTCCAAGATCAATTAACCAATTCATACAAGTTTCTTTCCAGTATGCATACCATTCTAAATCGGTACCAGGAGCACAGAAAAACTCTAATTCCATTTGTTCAAATTCTCGAGTTCTAAATACAAGTTGACCTGGAGTAATTTCATTTCTAAAAGATTTTCCAATTTGTCCAATACCAAATGGCAATTTCTTTCTCATTGAGCGTTGAACATTTTTGAAATTAACAAACATTCCCTGAGCAGTTTCTGGCCGTAAATAGATAGTATTGCTAGATTCTTCAGTAACTCCTTGAAATGTCTTAAACATAAGATTGAATTGACGAATTGGGGTAAAGTCGTGTTTACCACAGTTTGGACAATTTATATTGTGCTCATCAATGTAAGATTCCATTTCTTTTATTGATAATGCACCAGCATTCACCTCAGGGTTATGTTGTTCAATCAACTTGTCAGCTCTATGTCGAGTTTTACAAGACTTACAATCCATTAATGGATCGTTAAAGGTATCTAAATGACCACTTGCTTTCCATACTTGTGGATTCATCAATATTGCTGACTGAATACCCACATTGTTTGGGTCCTGTTGAATGAATCGCTTCCACCATTCCTTTTTGATATTGTCTTTTAGCTCAACACCTAATGGTCCAAAGTCCCATGTATTGGCTAAACCACCATAGATTTCTGAACCTTGGAACAAATAACCAGTTGTTTTTAAATGTGATGCAATTTCTTCTAATGTGTATTTTTTCATCTTCCCCTACCCTAACTGTTGATATACAGAATAACTGTTTAATTTTATTGATGTGTGATATTCAAAGAATTCGATAAAAAGATTCATCATCTTTCTATTAACAGAAAATTCTTTCAATTGTTCTAGATCATTAAGACGACCTTTGTAAATATACCTAATTTGCTTCAACTCTTCAAGTGTAAAGAGACTTTTATACGATTCAAGTACAAAACCTCCGAGTTTGATAGAAAAGTCATTTACTTTGTCTTCGTTAGTGTTAATTGCTCCATCTACAAATGGTGAGAGACCAAGATAACTTAACAATTCACTCAAAAGTAAAGAAACTACTAATAGTTCATCATAAATGCTGTTTTGTAAAGCTAATAAATAATTGGAATACAATGTATAATAATTAGAAGGATAATCGACACTATCCAGAGATAAATAAATTGTATCAATTATTTGAGCGAGACAAACCTTTTGTGGACTTAACATTAATTTTGAAAATGATTGAACAGTAGTCACTTCGATTGGATTCAATAATCCATCTTCTTTATGATTAAACCGTAATTCATAAAGTGTGTAACTTAATCCCTTCGATAACATTTTTGAGTTTGGTTTAAAATAGCCTCTATAAAGAAATGTTGCTTTTCCATATTCCTTTAAAAACGCAAACACCAACGCATCATGTTCTTTGTATGGAGTAATTTTCAGAACAAAACCAAGACTAGTTTCATTCATCAATGTATCCAAGGTTTGTCATAATTCGTTGTTTTGATCTCCAGTCTTTCTCAACTTTTACATATAGTTGCAAATCGACAGGTTTATTAAATATTTTTCGAACATCTTTGCGAGCAAGACGCGTTATTTTTGCTATCATTTGTCCGTGTTTACCAATAATAATAGGTTTCATTGATTCTTTTGATACTATAAGTAAAGCATCTATAACTACAGATTCCTCATTTTCTTCTATATTCTCGATAAGAACCTCTGTTAAATGAGGTATTTCATCTTCGGTCACATAGAGCACTTTTTCACGTATTATTTCACGAATTTGAAAACTTCTCTTATAGTCGACAATTTCATCCTTACTAAAATATTGAGGACCTTCTTGAAGTTGATCTAATGTTATTTTTAGCAAACGATCAACATTTTCGTTTGTTTTAGCAGAAATCGGAATTATTTCATCAAACTTATGAGCAGCTTGTAAATTCTCAAGAACTTTAATTAGTTCTATTGAACTAATTTCATCGATTTTATTCACAACACAGAAAATTTTTTGATCTTCGGATACTTGAAGTCTACTTAAAATTTGTTTCTCATGAAAATTCAATGAACGCTTAGCATCTGAAATGAAATAGATAACCTCTACCCCTTCAATTGACCCATAAGATGTTTTATTCATAAATCTACCAAAATCATCTTTTGGTTCATGAATTCCTGGAGTATCAATAAAAATGATTTGATAGTCATCTGTTGTTAGGATTCCACGAATACTTTGTCTAGTTGTTTGAGCTTTATCACTTACTATAGCGACTTTTTCCGTCATTATTGTATTTAAAAGTGTCGATTTTCCTGCGTTAGGTTGACCAATGATAGCTACAAACCCAGATTTATAACTCATATTAAGTCACGCTTTCCAAATTGCATTGGTAATAAATTCTTGATTGTTGTCTCAAGAGTCTCTTTTCCATTACTGAGAATGAGTGGTGCTTCTTGAGGTAATAATTCAGATAGCACTTGACGACAGATACCACAAGGCCCAGCTAAAATTTTTCCTGAAGAAACTATCGCAATGGCTTCGATATCTTCAAGACGGTAGCCTAAAGAATACGTTGCGAAAATTGCATTTCTTTCAGCGCACGAAGTCGCTCCATACGAAGCATTTTCTACATTAGCTCCTTGAATTGTTTTACCATCTTTTAGTTGAATACATGCACCAACAAAATAATTAGAGTAAGGAGCATACGCATTTCCCATTGCTTCAAAGGCTAAATCTATCAAATATTGATAATCTTTCTTCATAACAAAATACCTCCGTTTTTTATGATGATTAATAGCATTATTATAAAGGAAATAAGTGCACTTATAAAGACTGCAGCTGCACTTATGTCTTTAATCTCTTTTATTGTAGGATGATAATCATTTGTGTAAGCATCACACATTTTTTCAATTGCTGTATTAAAGTATTCACTAACTAATACAAGTCCAATACAAAGTATCACAATCATCCATTCCATTAGTTGAATTTGAAGATAAAAACAATACAAGATAGCTAGTAAACCTAGGAAAAACTGAATTTTAATACTTCGATCTTTCTTAAGCCCAAAAAACAAACCCTCAAGCGCATTTACAAACTTTTTCATCGTCTTGGAGCAATCTCTTTCAGTATTTCTTCTTGAAGATTAAACATGATAGTTTCTTCTTCTTTGTTCATATGATCATAGCCTAATAGATGGAGTGCTCCATGAGCAACTAAAAAACAAAACTCACGTTTCAAAGAATGTCCATAGTCATCAGCTTGTTGCGCTAACCGATCAACATTAATAAAAATGTCTCCCAAATAATCATCTTCATCACTTAGAAATGTTAAAACATCTGTCGATTTATCTATATTTCGATAATTACGATTCATTGAATGCATTTCAGAATCATCAATTAAAATAATTGTAGCTCCCCACTCTTTTCGATTGTCTTTCACAATAGTGAATAGTCTTTCAAAAATTAAGGGAATATACTTTCTATAGTTATTCCATTTAGGCAATACATTTTGTCTTATCAGTTGATATTTCATAATTACTCTCCCTACATATTATATCATATTGTGATTTGTTTCTGAAAGACTTCATTTATACATAAATTAGGTATGATTAACTTGAATAATTTGTTAAAATATATTTTATTGAAAGTGAGAAATTACTATGATTACTTTGGCTCAGATTAAATGGGAACTTATTCTTGGTGGATTGGCGCTTTTTCTCTTTGGTATCAGTCTAATGGGAGATGGTTTAACTAATTTTGCGGGAACAAAAATTAGAGATTACATCGAGAAGTATACATCGAAACCTTGGAAAGCAATTCTTGTCGGGATTATTCTCACTTCTATCATTCAATCGTCATCTGCAACTACAGTCATCGCAATATCATTAGTAAGAGCAGGCTTAATGAGGCTAGATCAAGCTATTGGTATTACTATGGGTGCTAATATTGGAACAACCGTGACAGCAGTGTTGATTGGTCTAAATATGGATGTTCTTGCGTACTACATATTGTTTTTTGGTATTGTACTGTTATTAGCTGGTGCAAAGAAGAAGACAATTCATATTGCCCATATCATTATTGGGTTTTCATTAGTCTTTATTGGGCTCGATTTAATGGGAGCAGAACTCGGTAGATTACCTCAATTAAATGGTTTTAACGCTTTGATGATTAGTATGGCCAATCAACCAATTATAGCTTTGATTGGTGGAACGATTGTAACTGGTGTTGTTCAATCCTCTTCTGCAGTTGTTGGAATTACTCAAAAATTATATGATGTTGGTGCTATCACTTTATTACCAAGTATCGCTTTGGTCTTTGGTGCAAATATAGGGACATGTGTTACCGCAATTATAGCTAGTATTGGTGGTTCTTTAGCTGCTAGAAGAGCTTCTTTTTTCCACTTGCTGTTTAATGTAATTGGCTCCATCATATTTATGGTTTTCTTAGTACCCTATTCACACTTGATTCACCAGATAACCCTTTACTTTAGTATTAACAGCATGATGGAAATTGCTGTCGCGCATTTTGTTTTCAACGTAGTTGCTACAATATTATTTGCTCCATTCATCCAACTCTTTGTTAAGCTAATGGAAACTATTATTCCTGGAAAAGATGCTTCTTCAATAGACATGGAAACAATTCAGTTTGATGAATCAATGATTAGTGCTCTTCCTGCTGCAGCTCTTGCTTCAGCAAAAAAGTCAATTAGTAAGATGGGTGAGTTAGTTCTTTCATCAATAAATTCAAGTTTTGAATATTTGACAACAAAAAATCGAGATTATCAAAAACAAGTTAATCAACTTGAAGAAATCATAAATTCTCTTGATACTAAGCTTGTATCATACTTATTAAAGATAGCAAAAACAACTTTAGACGAAGAGTCAGCTAACGAATATGCTATAAACATGCAAGTAACAAAGAACTTAGAGAGGATTAGTGATTTAGCACAGAACCTAGTGGAATATTATGAACTTATTTTCGATGCCAAAGAAGAGTTGAATGAAGATGAAATGAGAGAGATTAATCAAGTGTATGAGCTATTAATTCATAACACAACTCAGGCTTTAGAAATCTTTACTACCAATAATGTTTCTAGTTACAATACTTTATCTGAAGATGAAAACTACATGGACCTGCTAGAATATCAGTTCAGAGAAGCACATTTTCAACGGATCAGTGTGAATAAAAACCAAGCAGATGTTGCTTCATCCATGTATATCGATATCCTCGGAACTATAGAAAGAATGGCTGATCATAGTTATAACATTGCAACGACGACTATAAACCCTATAAAGTTTCATTATCAAACAACAAGTAACAATGAATAAAAAAGCATTAGTTTCTAGATATCTGTTAGTTATCTGAGACTAATGCTCTTTTTTAACCAAAATCTATGTGTTGTCCCTTCACTCGATAGATAATTGATTCACATATGTTTTTAATATGATCCCCTGCTCTTTCAAGTGATCTAAAGGTGCTCACCAATCGAATCGGATAATGAAAATTTTCTAAAGTCGATTCTTCATGTATTTTTCTTTCAATATGGTTTATGGCATTTACAAAAGCATCATCTATTTTTTGATCTTTAAGAGGAATTTCATAAGCTAGGTTAATATCTAAAGTAAGTAAGCATAAAATTGTTTCATCTAATTGTTGAATTAATAAATCAATAATAGTATCTGTATAAGCAGAAATATCTTTGGTAATTTCATCACTCTTAATAACAAATCGACCGACTGATTTAGCATAATCCCCGATTCTTTCGATGTCAGTTGCTATTTTAATTCCAGCAATAACTTGTCTTAAATCTTTTGCGACTGGTTGTAGTAAACTCAACATAATCGATGCATGATTGTTAATGTCTTCATCTAGATGATTAATATAGTCATCCATCTCGATAATACTCAGTGCTTTAGATTTATCAGAGTTTTGTAATGCTTCTTTTGACATCACAAGCATTGTCTTTACTTTTTTTAGCATGTTAATTAGTTGTGTATCATACGCTAATAATTCATCTTCTAATCTCATAGTTTCTCCTATCCAAATCTACCAGTAATATAGTCTTCTGTACGTTTATCTTTAGGGGTATGAAATACTTGAGTTGTCTCACCCATTTCAATTAAATCTCCTAATAGAAAAAACGCAGTGGTATCAGAAATTCGAGCAGCTTGTTGCATAGAATGAGTAACAATAACGATAGTATAATCACTCTTCAACTCTTGAATTAGTTCTTCAATTTTTGCTGTGGCAATTGGATCAAGGGCTGAGGTTGGTTCGTCCATCAAGATAACGTCAGGTTGTAATGCTATTGCTCGTGCAATACATAACCGTTGTTGTTGCCCACCTGATAAACTTAATGCATTTGTATGGAGCCTATCTCGAACTTCATCCCATAATGCTGCTTTTTTTAGTGATTCTTCCACAACACGATTGAGTATCTTTTTGTCTTTGACCCCTTGACAGCGCAACCCATAGGCTACATTATCAAAAATACTCATAGGAAATGGGTTAGGACTTTGAAAAACCATCCCAACTTTTGTTCTCAATTCGACAACATCGGTTGATTTGTCGTAAATATCAATTCCCTGAAAACGAACATCCCCTTCGACATGACAACTATCTATCAAGTCGTTCATTCGGTTTAAACATCTTAAGAATGTTGATTTACCGCACCCGGATGGTCCAATAAATGCTGTAACATTGTTTTGTTTGATATTCATGCTAATATCCTTTAGAGCATGATTATCTTCATACCAGAGATTTAATTTATCAATTGTAAATAAATTTTCCATTAGATAACCCACTTTCTATTCAAACGAGAAGTCACTATTTTAACAATAATGTTCAATCCCAAAACTAAAACTAAAATTACAATTGAAATGGCTGATGCCAATTCGAAGTTTGGTTGTTCTCCAGACATAACTGACCAGATTTGTACTGCCAAAGATGTTGCTGGCTCTAGAATCTTAGGATTATCAACCACCGCTGTACCCATTGTATATATTAATGCTGCCGATTCAGCGATAACTCTTGATACACTCAACAAGACTGCTGAGATAATCCCTGGTAATGCACTTGGGAGAATAACTTTGAAGATCGTTTGTGTTTCAGTTGCTCCTAGTGATAAAGAAGCATGTCTTAAACCATTTGGAACTACAATTAAGGATTCTTCTGTTTGACGGATGACTATAGGAAGTAACATGACTGTTAGAGTTAATCCACCTAACAAGATACTCATGGATTTTGCTCCAAAAACTTGTGTCAAAGGAAAGAACACAGCAATACCCATCAACCCGAAGATAATACTTGGTACACCAGAAAGCATTTCGATGGATTGCCTCACAAAAGAAGTAAGTTTTGTTGCTTTAGCATATTCATGTAAATATATTGCTGCTCCGATTCCTAGAGGAATTGATAAAACCAGTGATACTAGAATTAATAGAAGTGTTGCGATGAGTGATCCCCAAATTCCTCCTCCTGGAGTCTTATAGAACATTGAAACTAGTGAGCTACTAGTGTCCAATGTACTTACAACTTCTTTTGCACTTGTTTTGTATTGGGAACCAACATTAATTCGGTTTTCTTTTGTATCAAGAACTGTCAATTTTACAATATCATTCTCTAAAAGGCTTCCTGCTGGTTGATTCATCATTTCACCCTGTGATGTGATGGTTGCATCAGCAAACGGTGATGTCGGATCAACGTAACTAATAATAACTTGTTTTACTTTATGACTATCTACCTTATCGACTAAAGCTATTCCATATTTAGTTGAGAAATATTCATTATCTCTTAATTCTGGAGAAACAAACGAGGTTGTATTTTCCGAAGAAAAAGAAACGATATAATTTTTTGACCAATACTCATTGGTTAACATTTCGAAACTCAGGTTCTTAAAACCATTTATAAAAACAAAGTAAAATATCCAAAGTAAGATAAGTGCATTTAATCCAGCTGAAAAATACGTTATGGAGTTGAAGATACCATCTTTTATTCTTCGTCTTTGTTTGTTCCGTTTGACATCAAATATCTTTTCCATTAGCGTAAATTTCTAATATTCTTCTTAACTTTATTGATAGTGTAGTTCGTAATTAAGATTATAAACATCAGCACAATCCCAACACTAAATCGAATATCATAATCCAAACCTGTTGTTTCTTTTAGGCCCGCAAGCATTGTACTTGTTAAAGTTCTTGTTGTATCAAATGGATTAGTTGTTTGACCCCACATCTTATTTCCAGCAACCATTGATACTGCTGTCGCTTCTCCAAATGCTCTACCTAATCCTAAAATTAGTCCTGCAAATATACCTGATTTAGCAGCAGTTAGAATAACCTTAAAGTTTGTTTGAGTTTTGGATGCACCTAGTGCTAGGGATCCTTGTTCAAGATGCAATGGAACTGCTTTAATCGCTGAGATTGATAAACTACAAATTGTTGGAAATGTCATGATTGCTAGTAACAGAACTACAGCTAATAATGAGTTCCCCCCAAATGTTCTTTGTCCTAATGATTGACCAATATCATTAACCAGAGGAATAATAATACCACTAGCAAATACACCATAAACGACGGATGGGATTGCTGCTAGTAACTCAACGACAGTAACCATGACAGCTGATATTCTTTTAGGTGCAATTTTTACAATAAACAAAGCCGTTAAAACAGATAGTGGAAACGAGATAAGAATAGCTCCAAGAGAAGCTATTAGAGTATTAACGATAATGAATCCTATACCGTATACAGCAATATCCTGACGCCAAATGTTTCCAGTTAAAAAATCGAATAAGTTGACCTGACTATACTCGTAGTTAGGTAAAAAAACTTTGACTCCTTTATTTAAAATAAAGACAAAGATTATTATGATAAAGAGTGCACTGATTAAACCAGTTAATTTAAAAACTCCTTTAAAAAATAAATCAATTAAACGCTTTCTCTTCTGATATTGATGATTAGTTTCTATCTTTATTGTGCTCATATGACTCCTTTCATCAAGAAAATTTAGCTATCAAAGATAGCTAAATTTCAACGATGCTAACATCACTATTTTATGTCAGAGAACTTAGCTGTTTCACCTTTAAAAATACTGACTACTTGTTTTGCACTTAAGTCTTTAACATTAGTATTTGCTTTATTAACCACAACGACTACTGCATCTAAAGCATATTCGCAGATATCATTGCAGATTTAACATCTTCTTCAGCTTTAAACCCTCTTGAAGCAAAACCAATGTTAGAAGCATTTGCAGAATCTTTTTCTTCTCCAAGAGTGCGTTTGTAGCCATCTCCTGATCCAGTGTGATTCATAACAAATTGGATACCAGTATCAGCTTGAAATGCTTCTAAAGCAGCTTTAAGAGTTTTTTCTACCGAAGTAGATCCTCCTGTTTTTAGTGAAATGCTAGACAGTTTTTCTTTTAACACAGGATGATTTGCTTTTAACTCAGACCATGCTTTTCCTTTTTCTAAGTCAACAATTCCCCCAGCACCTTGAACTGCTTCTAATCCTTCTGTTGAATTTGTGATAAAGTCGATAAACGCAGCTACAACTTTTTCCGTTGTCTCATTTTCATAATCACCTTTTGCTCTTGTTGTAAATGAGAACGGTCTAGCTAATGTATAAGATTTATCTATGACATTTTTTACTGTAGCATCAACGCCATCGAATTTTACAGGTAATAAATTGTTTGCTTCGAAGTCAGTAGTTAATGATACATAACCAATGCCCTGTTTATCAGCTCCAACTTTCGATGCCATCGGGCCATTTCCTTCTACTTCAATTGCATCTTTTGTTAATGAAGCTTTCTCCAAACCGATTCCTGATTCAAATGCTTCACGAGTTCCAGATGTAGCATCTCGGGTATAAACATTAATTACAGAATCTTCAACAGAAGGACTTGCTGTTGAACACCCTACCAAAACCAACAAAATTAATAAAATTGACACTATTTTTTTCATATTTTCCTCTTCCTGTAGTATATTTTCTCTACACTAAGAGTCTACAATTGTTTTATTAATTGATTATGAATGAATTGTTAAGTGTTTGTTAATTTTGTATTTGGTAATAATATCGTGAAAGTTGTTCCTTCTTTCACAACACTATCTACAATGATATCTCCTTGATGTGCAGAAACAATTTCTTTTACAATTGATAGTCCTAAACCACTTCCGCCAGCATCTCTTGATCGCGATTCATTGATTCGATAGAAACGATCAAAAATGTGTAGTAATTGTTTTTCGTTCATACCAATACCAGTATCACTAACTTTAATGATAAAGAACTCAGCGTTTTGTTGATACCAAATTCTTATTTGGCCGCTATCGGTATAGGTTAAAGCATTTCTTACGAGATTGCTTAAAATCTGATGCATTCTAGAATAATCGAGTTAAACCATTGTTTGATCAAACTCACAAACAAAACGAACAGATTTTTCTATAAAATCCTTTCGAAATGTTTGATAGATATCTCGCACTAAATCAGCAAAATTAAAAGAACTGTAGTTTAAGATGACTCTATTGTGAGAAAGTTTACTTATTGATAATAAATCTTCAACAAGATTTTGTAATCGCAATGATTCTTTTTCTATTTGAACAAGAAATTCTTTTTGGGTTTTTATGTCTACTTCTCTTGTATTCAAGATTTCTGACATCCCTCGAATTGCCGTGATTGGTGTCTTAAGTTCATGACTTGCATCAGCGATGAAACGTCTTTGATTACGTTGTGATTCGGTTAATTGGGTAGTATCAAAAAAGAAAATTAGTATTAAACTCTGATTATCTTGAAGTTGGCTAGATAAAAATTGATATTCGTATTGAGCAATTTTTATTTCTTTTCTAATTGATCGATTTGATAAAACAGCTTCATTGATGATTTGTCTTAAGTTATAATCAAGAGTCTTTGTTGTAGACGTTTTTTGTGATATTAACTGTGTAAAACCGTAGTTTTGAGAAACAATTTCAAATCTCTGATTAATTAGTGCAGCAGGTAAAGGCAATGAGTTTAATAGATTATCATTAGATAGTTCATTAATCTCCTTTTCAATTATTGTAATGGAAGGTTTATTGTTTTTTGGTTGTATTACACTTTCGTATAGAAATAAAAAAATCACTGCTAAAAGTACAGCAGTAATGATTTGTTTTTGATAATTATAGTTCAGATAGAGAGAAATTAATGAAAAACTAAGAAGGACAAGTATTAATATTAAAAGCTTAGATTTTGAGAACATATCCAATACCTCTCATTGATTCAATCGAAAAAGTTGCATTTTCAAGTTTGTTTCTTAGCTTAAAAATATGCACATCTACAATGCGTGTATCACCATCATAATCAAAATTCCAAATTTCATTCAATATTTGTTCTCTTGATAATACTTGATTTCTATTTTCTGCTAAGTAAAGAAGCAATTCAAACTCTTTTTAGTTAATGTGATTAAATGGTCATCAACATATACTTCGTATAAAGAGCGGTTAATGGCGAGATTTCCTAAAGTCAACATATTTGAGTCATTCGAAGGTAAACGTCTTCTGTGAGCCTTTATACGTGCTTGTAGCTGACGTGGCGAAAAAGGTTTTGTAATATAGTCGTCAGCACCAGCATCAAATGCTTCTAGTATATCTGCTTCCTCATCTTTGGCAGTTATCATAATTAAAATACTTTTATTTCCATTAGCTCTTAAATCACGAATAACTGTGAGTCCATCTTTTTTAGGAAGCATCCAATCGATTATGATAACTTCATATAAATTTGATAGAGCTAAATCAAAACCGGTTTCACCATCACTTGCACTATCTACTTCATAACCTACAGACTGTAAGTCATATCGTATTAAACGACGAATGCTTTCTTCTTCTTCAATGATAAGTACTTTTGCCACATTATCTCCCTTCGTATTTTGATAAAATTTTGGCTACAAGTGGATGCCGAACTATATCCTCTAATGTTAATTCTACCATACCTATTTCATTAATATTCTTTAATAAGGCGATAGCATCTAACAAACCGGAATCTGATCGCGAGCGTAAATCAATTTGTGAAATATCTCCATTGATAATCATTTTTGAATTAAAACCCATCCGTGTTAGAAACATTTTCATTTGCGATTTAGTTGTATTTTGTGCTTCATCTAGAATAACCATGGCGTCATCAAGTGTTCTACCTCTCATGTACGCTAATGGTGCTATTTCAATTACTTGCTTTTCAATCAATTTAGTAACTGACTCAGCTCCGAGTAACTGATTGAGACCGTCATACAAAGGCTGAAGGTAAGGATCTATTTTTTCTTTCAAATCACCTGGTAGAAATCCAAGATTTTCACCTGCTTCAACTGCTGGTCTTACTAGTATGATGCGTTTAACTTTATTCTCTCTTAATAACTTAACACCAAATGCCACTGCTAAAAATGTTTTACCAGTTCCTGCTGGTCCTATCGCAAATATCATGTCATGATTTTCAAGTACATTGATAAATCGTGCTTGACCTTTTGTTTTAGGATAAACTTGCTTTCCTTGGGTATTATAGGTGACAGGTTTCATATTTTTTTCGTACTCAACAAAACCGTGCTGAATTAACTGTTTGATTTTTGAGAGTGATAGTGTATTATTCAAAGTAATGTATTCACTCATAAGACCAAATACTTTAAATGTTTGGTCAATACTATCTTCATCACCATATACTAAAAATCGATTTGAACGATTGGTGATTTCTACGTTGTAGTTTTTTTCTAAGTATCTCAAGTTTTCTTGATTAACTCCTTCGAACAATTGCAAATAATCATTACTTAAAGGAATTTCTATGTGTTTGTCAATTTTCAAGATGTCACCTCTAAGATAAGTTTAACAGACTTCATAAAAAAAGTCAGTCGATCGACTGACAATTTATTAGCGTTTGCGTTTGTTCTTACGTGCAGCTTTACGAGCAGCTTCAGATTTAAGCTTTTTCTTTACTCCTGGCTTCACGTAATATTCTCTTTTGCGTGCTTCAGCAAGGGTACCGTTTCTAGAAACTTGGCGTTTAAAACGACGCAAAGCATCATCCAACGCTTCATTTTCTTTAACAATTACTTTTGACAACTTTTTACCCCCCCTTCGCTTGACAGCATTGATATTATAACTCACTTGTAATTACATGTCAATTTAAGAATTTAATAAAATAAAACTATCTAATAACTGCTTTCAGAAACATTACCTTTCATTAACGCAACTCCTGAACTTGTTCCAATTCTTTCTGCTCCTGCTTCAACCATTAACATGAGATCTTCAAAACTTCTAACTCCACCTGATGCTTTTACTTTAACTGATTCATCAACATGTTTGCGAAGTAAGGCAACATCTTCAGCCGTTGCTCCACCTGTCGAAAACCCAGTTGATGTCTTTATATAATCTGCTTTGGCTTCACTAACACAATGACAAGCATTAATCTTTTCTTCTTCAGTTAGTAAACATGTTTCAATAATGACTTTGAGAAGTATGTGCTCACCAACTAGCTCTTTTAATGCTTTAATTTCACTAGTCACATAATCAAGATTACCTTCTTTTAATCGTCCTATATTTAATACCATATCAATTTCATTAGCTCCATCTTCAAGTGCAATTCTAGTTTCTGCTAGTTTTGCGCGTGTAGACATAGCACCTAAAGGAAATCCAATTACTGTAGCAATCTTGACATCCGTATCTTTAAGTAGTTCATAGCATTGATTGACATTACTCGAATTAACCATGACACTTGCAAAATCATATTGTTTTGCTTCATTACATAGTGTTTCGATTTGCGTTGTACTTGCTTCTGGCTTTAATAATGTGTGATCAATTAATTTGTTTAAGTTATTCATATTCTTCCTCTTTTCTTTTGTTTATGCAATCTATAATAACTTGTAAATCTCCATCGTAGGCTTCTTTTTTATGTCGATACATGTTCCTCTCAGGACCTTTACCTAAGATTAAAACAATGTCATTAGGTTTAGCAATTGAAATAGCATTACGGATTGCTTCAACTCTTGAGTCTATTTTAACATAAGGATGTGTATAAATCATACTAGCAATTTGATTAGAAATATCTGAAACTTGCTCGTCTCGAGGATCATCTTCCGTGAGAATGATTAAGTCACAATACTTGTCAGCCACTAAACCCATTTGAGAACGTTTTGATTTGTCTCGTTTCCCGGGTGCACCAAAAACCGAAATTATTCTACCATTTTCATGAACAATCTCTTTAGCAAACGACATTATTTTCTCGAAACCATCAGGAGTATGAGCAAAATCAACGAAAATCTCTAAATCTAAATCATTTTCAACTCTCTCAATCCTACCTTCAATGATATCGATGTGTTTGATGGATTCAATCATTCCATCAAATAAAAGTCCATATTCATGACACACTATCATTGCTTGAACAAGATTAAATACGTTGTATCGACCTATTAGATTCGTAATAAAACTAAAACTTTTTCCTTCTGTAGTAATGCTAAAGCTCGTTTCATTTTTATCTTGTATGACGTCATGAATATATACATCTGCCGTTGACAATTTCATGGATACAGTAATATTCTTTTTAGAAATTTCTTGTGATAAACGTAATCCATAAGGATCATCTATGTTTATGATTGAAAAACCATTAGTAGTAAGTTGCAAAAATAACTGCTTTTTAGCTTGATAATAAGATTCCATGTTCAGATGAAAATCTAGATGATCCTGCGTTAAATTTGTAAAAATACAACAATCAAAACTAAGCTGATTTACTCTACCTAGCTCAATGCCTTGACTACTCACTTCAAAAGCACAAAAATTAACTCGATCAGCTACCATTCTAGCTAGGATTTGTTGATTAGTAACAAGATCTTGAGTTGTTAAATTTGGTTCGAGTTGAAAATCCGGAGTTTTGGTACCTAATGTACCGATATAACCTGTTTTGTATTGGAAATTCAGCAATTGGAAGATTAAAGATCCAATTGTAGTTTTTCCATTAGTACCAGTTATTCCAATTAGTTTCAACTTACTGCTTGGATTTCCAAAAAATCGATTAACAGCATTAGCAAAAGCATTATCCAAATCATTTTCATGAATATAGACAATACCTTCTTTTTTTCTTCTTATTTCTCTACTATGTACAATAGCAACTGCCCCATTATCTATAGCTTGTGTAATGAAACTATGTCCATCGTTGGTAATTCCTTGTAAACAAAAGAAGATGCTAGTGGGTTTTTTGTCACGAGAATCATACATTATATTTTTAATTTCGATTGCTGGACAATCATTTCTATCTAACAAATTGTTTAGTTGCATTTAGTACTCCTTAGAAATAATTCTATCAAACTTCTTTTGAACGCCTTTTTTCAAAGGGAAAAGCTTGTTTAAATTAACAAAAAAGGACTTATAATCATCAGAAATGAAGGGATTGACAATTTCATCAAACCCGTTCAAATATATCTCTTGTTTTAATGTGCTTAGATCAATAAAATGAATCTCTTTATTTCTAACAAACGTTAGACATTTTCCGTACGGATCTACCAAAACGTAATTGTTTCCTTTTTCATTCAATGTAATACATTGAGCAAAACTCTGACCAGGTTGGTAATAGGCACCTTTGTACAAATCAAGTGCAACAAGCTCCTTCTTGAAATCATGATATAGATTATAATATTGTTTTAGATCAAATATAGCTGTTTCGACATCATAATAAAAATTGAGCTGATTAGAAAAGATTGGAACAAAAATTCGTCGGCGATTGTCAACCTCAAAGTATTTCAATTCTTTTTTTATGATTTCAGCTTGCGGTTTAAATAAAAGATTTCTTTCTGAATAATTAATATGTTGCCATAAATCTTGATTAGTATTTCGAAAACGCTCAAACTCATTTTGAATTGCTTTTTTATTTTTTAATGCTTCATGAATCATTTGAGCTTGATAATACTGAAGAGGAGTTTCTATCTTTTTAAAATAGCTTTGAACAACAGGGTTACGACACAGTTGTTTACTATTATCTTTCAAATCCTGTGACTTAAAAAAAGTTAGAGGATAACTCTTTTCAAAGAGTTTAAATAGTTCTTTCATCATTATCTCTTCTTTGCTAACAACTTTAACATTCTAGTTTCTTCCTCTGTTAATTTTCGATAACTTCCAGAAGCCAACTTACCAATTTCTAGTGGTCCAAACGCAAAACGATGTAGTTTAATCACTTCGTGATGAAAATGTTCCATCATTTTTCTGATTTCACGGTTCTTACCTTCATGAAGTGTTATATCAAAGTGAGTTTGTTTCTTTTCTGAATCAACCTTAATATTATTTATTTGAGCTGGTAAATATTTTTCCTCTTTAGTTTGTAAACCCTTCTCAACAAGTAGTTTTTGACTTTCAGTTAAAGTTCCACGGATTTTAACGTGATATTGTTTTGAAAATTCATGCTTTGGGTGCGTTAAAAGATTTGTTAATTCACCATCATTACTTACTAATAAAAGACCTGTTGATTGATAATCAAGTCTTCCTACAGGAAACAAACGTCTTTTGTCTTTTATTAAATCAACAACGCAGATACGATCACGATCATCACTCGATGAACTTAGTACTCGAGCTGGTTTGTTGATTAAGTATGTAACTTTGTCTTCAAATGATATCGTTTTTCCACTAACATTAATAGAATCATTTGAATCAACTTGAGTTCCAAGTTCTTTGACTATGATTCCATTTACTTTAACTTTTCCTTCCAAAATTAACTCTTCAGCTTTACGACGTGAAGCTAACCCTGCTTGTGCTATTACTTTTTGTAGTCTTTGTTTCATTGGAAAAGCTCCTGTTCTTCTTCGTTGTTTAAACTTAATTCTGGTAATTCATTAAGTGAAACCATCTTAAAAACATCTAAAAAGCCATCACTAATTCCATAAAGAATTGGTCTGCCAGGTGTTTCTAAGCGTCCTGCTTCAATTATCAAGTCCAGTGACTGTAATTTTCTTAAGATTATTTCGCAACCAACTCCTCGAATTTCTTCAATTTCAAGTCTTGTAATTGGTTGTTTGTAAGCAATGATTGCTAGTGTTTCTAAAGCAGATTGAGAGAGTTGCTTCACTTTAGATATATTTAAAAATTTGGCAATCGCTTCAAAGCAAACTGGTTTAGTAACAAAACGATATTTTTTGCCATAATCAACTAACAATAAGCTTGAATCTGATTTTTCATGATGAGAAGTAAGATCCAATATATTTGAATTTATTTCATCTATATTCGTATCTAAAACATCATTAAGTTGTTCTAGAGTTATTCCTTCATCTCCCGCAATAAAAATTAATCCTTCAATTTCTTGGCGTAAATTTTTCATTCAATCCCTTTCAAATATATTTGATCATTGTTCATACTAAACGCTAATTCATTCATACGAATCATATCCAAAATTGCCAAAAAGGTAACAATTTGGTATTCAACAAGATTACTTTCTGATAACAATGATTCAAGCGTAAATGATTCTTTGTAAACCTTTAAAAATCGTCGCAATTCATCAATTCGATCATCAACAGAGAATTCTTTTTGATACAACACTCTCGTTTGTAAATTTGATTGCTGATGGCGATTAAGAACTTTGGTCATTGCTTTTATTAAGTCATAGATGTCATGATCAAATATAGCTTCAATCTCCAAATCCTTTTGAATTGAAGACACTTTACTCGGCAAACTTATAATATTTTGTCTTTCAATAAAGCGTTCCGATAGTTCGATCGAGACTTCTTTGTAACGTTGATACTCAATTAGTCGAGCAACTAAAGAACTGGGGTCATTGATTTCATCATTAACTTCAAGTTCACTTTTATCGCGTGGTAACAACTTTTTACTTTTATATTCTATCAATCCAGCCATCTCACTTAAATATTCTGAAGCCACCTGTAGATTGTTATCTCTCATTTCAAAAATGTAATTAATGTATTGATTTGTTAAGATCACTAAATCAAGATTAAACAAATCTAGTTTATTCTCTTTAACAAGATATAACATTAAATCGAGAGGTCCCTCAAACTCATCAATTTTTATTGAAAAACTCATCAATCAATAACCTTTAAAATTAGTGAATCAACCTCTTTAGCAGTTTCTTTGATACCAAAACTGGTGTGAGCCATTCTCAACAGTTCTTCAGTTAAATCGCTGTCATGATAGATTTTCATAATAGCATCTCCACTCTTAACTTTTTGTCCAGTTTTTGCGATTAACTCAAGTCCAACAGCATAGTTGATGATATCATCCTTAGTTTGACGCCCACCACCTAAAAGCATCGATAAATGACCTAGTTGTTCGGTCTTTATTTCATTAATGTATCCTGATAGTTCGCTGTATAGTTCTGTTACATACTTAGATTGTGGCAATTTACTTAAATCCTTGATGACTTCTACGTTTCCTTTTTGAGCACCAATCCATTCTAAAAGTTTGTCATACGCCTCATTTGATTCAAGTTTGCTTTTCGCTAACTTATACCCTTCTTCATAATTACTAACAACCTTAGCTTGTGTAAGCATGATTGAAGCGGCATCCAAACAAAGTTCTTCAAAGTCTTTAGGTCCTTTATTTTGAAGAGTTAAGACGGCTTCCTTAATTTCTAATGCATTACCAATCGTATTACCAAGTGGTTGATTCATGTTTGAAAGGATAGCACGAACATCTTTGTTGAGATGTCTCCCTATTTCAATCATTGCTTTTGACAGAGTAGTTGCTTGATCAATGGTTTTCATGAAAGCACCATCTCCCACTTTAACATCCAATAAAATTGTATCAGTTGATGCAGCTAGCTTTTTTGACATAATACTTGATGCAATAAGTGGAATAGATTGCACAGTAGATGTAACATCTCGTAGAGCATATAGTGTTTTATCTGCTGGAACAAGATTAGCACTTTGTCCAATGATTGAACAACCGACAGTATTCACAATATTAACAAATTCATCATTGTTTAGAAAAATATCAAATCCTTCAATAGATTCCAACTTATCAAGGGTTCCACCAGTATGCCCTAGCCCACGACCACTCATCTTAGCTACTTTCACACCACAAGATGCAACTAACGGAGTTAGGACAATACTTGTTTTGTCTCCAACGCCTCCAGTAGAATGTTTATCAACTTTAATTCCTTCAATTTGGCTTAAATCAAGTACATCTCCAGAGTTCATCATAGCCTCTGTCAAGTCTGCTACTTCTTTGCTTTCCATTGAATTCAATACTATAGCCATCAATAAGGCAGAACTCTGATAATCAGGTATGCTCTTGCCAACAATCCCATCAATCCAAAATTGAATTTCTTCTGTAGTCAATACTTTTTTATCGCGTTTCTTAGCGATTATTTCGATCATATTCATTATTATTGTCCTTTCTGACGTAAACTTCTAAAGTGAACGTATTCATTGTATAGGTAGTTAATTCAAAAGATGATTCATCAAATTCTGGAAAAAACGTATCTGCATTTCCCTCGTAATTGATGCGTGATATCAACAAAATATTGCAGTAGTCTAGTGCTTGTTCGTAAATTTGTTGACCACCTGCAATAAAGTAGAGCTCATCGTCATCTTTGTGGTTCTTTAAAAATTTATGAAAATCTGGTATTGTCTTAAAATCTTGCTGTGTTTTAGAAACAATATAGATTTCTCTATTTTTAAGTTTGGGCATTTCTGAATATGTTTTTCGGCCGAACACAACTTTATTATTCAGCGTCATTTCTTTGAAAAATTGTAAATCTTCTCTATTTCTCCAAGGCATGGTGCCATTTAAACCAATTTGATTCTGTTTACCTACTGCAGCAATCAACACTAACATTAGACAGATATCTCAGCTTTAATTGTTGGATGGCTTGAATAATTCAGAACCTCAATGTCTTCAAAACAGTAATCATCAATATTGTCATGATGATTCTTAATAATAAGTTGAGACAGTGGCATTGGATCTCTAGATAACTGTAAATTTATTTGATCAAAATGATTTGCATAAATATGAGCATCTCCTAATGTGTGCACAAAGTCGCCTACTTGTAATCCGGTGATATCAGCAATTAAATGTATCAACAATGCATAACTAGCAATATTGAAAGGTACACCCAAAAAGATATCTGCTGATCTTTGATACAATTGACAACTTAATTTGTTATTTACAACATAAAACTGCATCAGAAGGTGACAAGGAGGAAGTGCCATTTCATTAATTTCTGCAGGGTTCCAAGCACTTAATATATGTCTTCTCGAATTAGGATTATTCTTAATTCCAACAATTAATTCTTGTAGTTGATCGACACCATTAAAGTTTCGCCACTGCTTTCCATAAACAGGACCTAACTCACCATGTTTATTTGCAAATTCTTCATCTGCTTTAATTTTTTCAAGGTACTTCTCCATTGTTTCATTATCATAATCCTCAGAATTAACAAAACGTTCAAAGGCCCATTCATTCCAAATTCTTACATTATTAAGTACTAATGGACGAATATTAGTACTACCACTAATAAACCAAAATAGCTCATGGAAGATTGCACGATAATACATTTTTTTAGTTGTTAATAATGGAAATCCTTTTGAAAGATCAAATCGCATTTGATATCCAAAAAAAGAGCGCGTACCAGTTTTTGTACGATCACTTTTATCGAGACCATCGTTCATTACTTTCTGACATAAATCTAAATATTCTTTCATATTATCACCAATTTAATTATAGCATAAAAAAAGAAGGGATTACCCTTCTCTTGTTTCTAAAATGGATATCTTTTCAGCAACAATTTCTGCAACATATTCTGAACCATTTTCACTAATTTCCAGTCTTCTGGGTTGTAGTCTACCCCGAATCCCTAATAGTTGACCCTCTTCACAAACCGAGATAATTGTGTCAGCAATTCCTCGCCAAATGACACATTCGTAAAGTTCCTTTTCTATGGAACCATCTTCATTACGAAAATTTTTCTCAGCTTCAACAATAAAACGATATTGCTTCTTACCATTTTTCAATTCTTCTAATTCTGGGTACTTTTTAAGCACTCCCACTAAAGTTAATGAATTCATGCGTATCTCCTTTCTATAATATTTAAATTGCATCACAGAGATATTTTAACATATTAAATTGCAATATACTACAAATAATAACAATTTATTGCATATATTCACTAATTAGCTACTTAATTTACTTTGATCTAATACAATATTTGCTACAATAGCGAATTATCCTAAAAATTGAGCAACATATTTCATTCTTTAAACAGTAAATGATATATTTAATTTGGAGGATTTATATGCACCCTTTCGATGAACTTAGTAAAAACGAACAAACTCAACGTTTGAAAGAAATTGCTATCGTCTTCTTTAAGTTAGGTTTTTTAGCTTATGGTGGACCTGCTGCTCATACCGCAATGATGAATACTGAGCTAGTGAACAAAAGAAAATGGCTTTCTAATGAACAATTTATGGATCTACTGAGTGCCTCAAACTTAATACCGGGACCAAATTCAACTGAACTTGCAATTTCAATTGGTTATGATCGAGGAAAAGTCAAAGGATTAATTGTTGCTGGGATTGCCTTTATTTTTCCAGCATTTTTGATAGTTTTGATATTTGCTTACTTCTATACTCGCTACTCAACATTGCCTCAACTTCAATCTTTATTACAAGCAATGACACCAGTCATTATAGCTATCATTATAAATGCATTATATAAGCTATTTAAGACAGTAATACAGACACCAAGCTACTTAATCTTGTTAATCGGCCTTTCATTAATGTCATTATTTAGCGTTGATGAAATAGTTGTACTGTTGTTAGGAGCACTCATTATGTTTTTGAAAGAAACCTTTAACAAAAGAGTTCTTTCAATCTCTTTTCCAGTATTAGCAGTGATTACGCAAAGTGATATTTTCTTTAAGTTTCTAAAAATAGGATCCATTCTCTATGGATCTGGATATGTACTAATTGCTTATTTAGAAAGAGATTTTGTTACACAAGGATTACTATCCTCTCAACAATTACTTGACGCAATCGCAGTAGGGCAAATGACTCCAGGACCAGTGTTTACAACAGCAACATTTATTGGGTATCAGCTTGGTGGAGTAGTTGGCGCAATTCTTGGTACGATTGGGATTTTTCTTCCTTCATTTATTTTAGTTGGTTTTTTAGTTAAAATTACCCAGTTTGCTAGAAACTCTAAGAACTTTTCAACAATATTGGATGGAGTTAATGTAGCAAGTTTAGCTTTAATGTTAACAACTGTTATCAATTTATCTATAGGAAGCTTGTTGTCGATTGTACCACTTATAGTTTTCACAATTAGTTTACTTATAATACAAAAAACAAAACTAAACACGATGTATTTATTATTAGCAGCAGCTGGATTTGGCTTATTTATTGGATAAAAAAAGGGTAATGATTTACCCTATTTGTTTGTAATAATGATTTTGCTTTTGTTTGAAAAGTCAAAGTGTTGAATTGAATCAATCAAGTCATCAATTTCAATTGATTCAATCATTTCAATTAACTCAAAAAGATTAGTTTCTAATTGATGTGCTTTAGCATTATCAATAGCTACTGATTCAAAATCACCAAGATCAGAGATGTTTTGTCCAAGATATCTCTTTTTAAGTAATACTAGACTATCAGGATTGATAATTAGATTCCTAACCTTCTCATTAATAAACTCTTCAAATACTTCCATTGATTCACCTTCACTACTAAATTGAATAAAGCCATAATCAACACCGTATTCAGCACTTGAACTAAACGAATCATTAATCAAACCTTGATCTAAATAACTTTGAAAATCATCTTCTAAACTTGAAAAGTTCATATCTAAGATTAATCGGGTGATCAATGATAATCTGTAGTTCTCAAGTGGAGTTTCCTTATAATTATGTTGTTTGTAAGTGATTGCGTTTTTTTGCCTGTTCACATTCATTATTAAATGTTCATCACTACTTTGTACTGTGATGGGTTCTTCAAGTATTAACTGTTCAACAACCATCACAGGATCAAATGTTTTCGTGCGTTGGTTTTTTTTGACAAGTTCTAATACTTCCATTGGATCGAGCGAAGTAGCTATTGATAATACCATTTGTGATGGATGATAGTTAGCGAAATATGCCTTTTCTAACTCTTCTTTGGTGATAGCGGTAACTGATTCAACACTCCCTGCTATGTCATATTTCAATGCATGTTTATGATAAAGTGCTTCAAAGGATTTCATAACCATTTGGAAATTAGGTATTTCTTGATACATTTTTAGTTCCTCGATAATTATTCCTTTTTCTTTATCGACACTTTGAGGTGTTAAGTCAATTGATTGAACAAAGTCTAATAAGAGGTTAAGTGGTTCTTCGATTGGCAATGTAGTTGAAAAGTAGTAATTTGTTTCTTGATAGGAAGTGTAGGCGTTAGCATTCGCTCCTAAATTTGTAAACATCGATAGGACATCCATATCTTGTTTTTCAAAGAGTTTGTGTTCTAAAAAATGAGCCAACCCAGCATTCCATTTAATTTCTTCTCCGTTAATTTTTTGATGGAGATTAATTGCACCAAAAGGTGTAGAAAAAACACAAACTGATTGTCTAAAATTGGGTTTGTGAGCAATATAGACAGTAAGTCCATTTTCTAATACTTCGGAATAAATGGTTTCATTAAATCTCTTATTAATTAACTGTTTCATCACTGTTTCCTTTCATTGTATAAGTTAATACCAGTTCGATGTCTTTAACGGCTTCAAGAATCATCTCTTTATCAACTTTACTATATTTATCAATTAAATAATCTTTGTCTAAAGGATTGTTGAGCATTCTTGCATCTGCTACAAATGATAAGATTGAGAACTCATCATCTTCGATACTATCAAAATTCGAAAACATTAGTTGTTTTGCACCTTCTATTAAACTTTCTTCAAAATCACCATGTTTTAAGCGTTGAACTTGTTTAGTAATTAAATCTATAGCACGAGCGATATTTCGTTCATCCAAAGATGTAGTAATTAACATCAAGCCATTAAACGCAACGATACTACTTGAAATACTATAACAGAGTGATGCTTTTTCTCTAACTTCTTGAAATAATAACGATGTTGGAAGTTGTCCTAAAATTAAACTACCTAATCGTAAAGCATAATATGTATCATCTTCAATTGAACGGTTGGTTTGATAGGACATGACTAAGGAGGCTTGATTAATCAAAGATGTTTCACTAACCTCCAAGGAGTCTGAGCTATTAAAAACATTATATTGTGCCTTAGCTGGTAATGATTGATGATCAACGAACTCAGTGTTGATTGCTTCGATAAGAGATTGATTGAAATCACCTATGACAAAAAGAATCATTGGTACTTTTTCGATTAAATCTCTATGAAATTCCACCATGTCAGCTAATGATACATTTTCTATATCATCTAAATCTCCTTGAGTGCTTACTGCTAAATCTGTATCTTTTCCTAATATCTCAAAACTTCTCTTAATGGAAGTATTCATTGGGTTTTCATTCTGACGATAGAGTTTACTAGTAAGGTTAATTTTCGCCTCATTTAGAGTCTCTTGATTTAATAAAGGGTAATACAAAAAATCCTTTAGTGCTTGAAGCTGTTTTAATTGTAATGATTCATTTACTGTGTTTTCACTAATTGCTGTAAGTCTTAGTTCTAATGCATGAAGTGGACCATACCCAAAAAGAGATGTACGAAACGATGCACCATAAAGATTATCCTTAAGTTGTCTAATTTCTCTTTTTGTAGAATATTTTTCATTGCGATCCTTAATTAAAAAACTAAGTAAGGCTAGTTTTGTGTTCTCAATTTTTTCTAATGGTCTAAATAATCTTAAAGATAGTGTTACATTTTTAAATTTTGAATCTGGAACACTAATAATTTCAATTGGTTTTCTTCTTATTTGAATATTCATAAATTACCTCGAATTAAATAATAACATATTTGCAATAATATTTCCTTTTCGTGCATTTTAACCTTAAATTGTCTATAATATTTTTAGGAGGAAACTATGATAAGACAACACGTTTCACTATTAGCTGATTTTTACGAATTTTCAATGGCTTATGCTTATTTTTGTCAAGGGCGACAAAATGAAATTGTCTATTTTGATTTATTTACACGTAAACACCCAGATAATAATGGATATCTAATATTTAATGGTTTATCGCGAATAATTCAGGCAGTAAAGGATTTTAAATTTACTGAAGATGAATTAGCGTATTTAAGAAAGCAAGGTTTTGATGACGATGCATTTATTGATTATCTACGAAAGCTTGAATTAAAACTAGATATTTATGGTGTTCCAGAAGGTACTGTCATGTTTAAGAATGAACCCTTTTTGACAATAAGAGGTTCTATCATTGATGCACAACTCGTTGAAACATTATTCTTGTTATCTGTTAACTATTCAACGCTCATCACCACCAAAGCCTCTAGAATTGTTAATGCCGCTCGTGGTAGAGCAATTTTAGAGTTTGGAGCTAGACGAGCACAAGGATACGATGCAGCTGTAGAAGGAGCTAGATGCGCCATAATCGGTGGATGTTCTGCGACTTCAAATACATTAACTGGATTTCAAAATGATGTGACTGTAACAGGAACAATTGCACATTCCTATATTCAAGTTTTTGATAACGAATATAATGCTTTTTTATCCTACGCAAAAGTTCAACCAGACAATTGTATTCTATTAGTAGACACCTATAATACATTAAAATCAGGTGTACCCAACGCAATTAAGGTTGCTCAAGATTACTTAATTCCAAATGGATATCGCTTGAAAGGTATTCGTTTAGATTCAGGAGACTTAGCCTACCTTTCAAAAAAAGCTAGAATAATGCTAGATGAAGCAGGAATGTTTGATTGTAAAATATCTGCATCAAACTCATTAAGTGAAGATGTTATCGATGATTTATTGACTCAGGGAGCACAAATTGATGCCTTTGGTGTTGGTGAAAACTTAATTACGAGTGCTTCATCTCCTGTTATTGGTGGTGTTTATAAAATTGTTGCTGCTGAAGATGGTCATGGACAAATCAATCCTCTCATTAAACTATCAGAAAATGTTGAAAAAGTAACTAATCCAGGATACAAACGACTTTATCGCTTTTATGATAAAGACACAAACAAAGCTATGGCAGATTATATTGCTTTATACAATGAGGTCATACCAGAAGATGAACTGGAGATATTTGATCCAATCGCTCCATGGAAACGTAAAACTTTACGTAATTATTGGATTCGAGAGTTACATGTACCGATATTCAAACAAGGTGAACTTGTCTATAAAGAACCATCAATTGAAGAAACAATTCAATATACCCAGGACGAGCTCAATAGTTTATGGGATGAAGTCAAGAGATTACAGTATCCCCATCAATACTATGTTGACTTATCTCAACAACTCTTCGATATGAAAAATCAACTCATTGAACAAAACCGTATTAAACACATTCCAAATTCAAAATAGAAGGAGTACTTATGACAAAGAATAATCAAACATCATTAATCGCCGGTGGATTACTTATTGTAGGAATTGTATTACTGATAAAAAGAAAGAAAAATAGTCAAACTAATGAAATTAAACCAGTAAGACAAAAGAGTAGCTATTCTGACTTATTAAAAGTCTCAGCTCCGATCTTAACACCATTTGCTAAAATTGCAGCTGAAAAACTAGCTCAAAAAATTCTCTAATTGACCAATA
>CAZWPP010000006.1:0-27177 GCA_964635335.1 uncultured Erysipelothrix sp.
CGCCTGGTATGTCACAGGGTATCTAAAGCACCAAGATCTTGTTACCTTTAAACTCAATCGGATCCATTCAGTTCATCTTTTAGATGAAACATTCTTAAAGGATGAAACATTCTCATTAAACAAGCATTTAAATGACTTTGGCTTTAAAATCGATAAACCGATTGCGATTGAATGTATTATTTCTAATCACAACTATTTAACAGAATATATCTTTGGAGATAATCAAACAATAGAGATTTTAAACCAAAAACAAATAAAAGTTGATGTAACATTCTATTCACTTTCAAAGAGTAAAGAATTCATCTTTAAATTTGGTAGTGATATCGAAATAATAAAACCAATTGCTTTAAAAGAAATTCAAAAAGAAGCTGCTATTGACATTCTTAATCGTTAATCTAACAATCTTGTCACAGTTGTTTTTTTACTAAGAAACTGTGATATATTAAGCTTATTGGGGGAGATTAAATTGATTAAAGAAAAGAAAAAAATATCGACTATCGTCTATAAAGCAATCGCAGTAATGGTTTTAGTTATGGTTGTTTCTGTTGGTAGTCTCTACGGATATCAGCAATATCAACTAAGAAAAGATCAAGAATTTATTGAGACTCTTTTTGTGCCACTGAACACAAGTGAAAAGTCATACGGAACAAAACAAATCGAAACAAAAAATGAGCCGTATTATTTGTCATACGTTGCGTATCCTAAGGGTGAAAACGATAAGTTAAATCAGCTAATTAACAGTAAACTCTTAGAATTACAAAAAGAATTTGTAGACAAAGCATCCCTAAAGAAAATTGAACAAACACAAAAGAAACCAATCCTTCAAATCGATTATGATACGATCGAGGCCAGCGATGATGTGTTAGTCATTCTTTTTGAAATAAGAGAAACCAATCTTATCGGTAGTCAAACAGATTATAAACAAGCGGTCATAAATTTTGATCAAACAGCCAATCAAGAACTTGTTATTTTAGATTATTTAAAACAACCTGCTAATCTAAGACAAATAGCTCAACTCTATATTAAACAGTTGAAAAGCCAAGTAAACAGTAGTGAATATACAAATATTCAACAAATCATGGCACCTGTTGAAGAAAATTATCAACCACTGTATTTAAATAAAGATCATCTAGTATTGAGAATCATGCCACAGAATCTAGGGAAAAATCAAACTCAACCCGTTCTTTTAGAGCTTGATTTTGAAACAATTCAATCGTTATTAACCATCGAATTTAAGGACAATCGGTACCAACTCATCAAAGTGGACGAGAATAAACCACCTCAAGTAGTAAAAGAGAAAGTGGTTGCGCTCACTTTTGATGATGGTCCATTTACTCCAGTTGAGTTAAAAATTATTGATTACTTAATGAGTATGAATGCGAAGGCAACATTCTTTGTTCTTGGCAATCGAATAAGTACTTATCCAGAAAGTATTGAGGCAATGCATAAGAATGGGTTCGAGGTCGCGAATCACTCCTACAGTCATCCGGATTATACGAAAATTTCACTAACGGCACTCGATGAGCAAATTAATAAAACCAATGCAGCAATTGAAGCCATTACAAACCAAAAAGTTAAATTCATTCGGTTGCCTTTTGGTAAAACCAATGCGCGTGTCAGTGCTCATATTGATTATCCTATGATTAATTGGTCAATCGATTCCGAGGATTGGAGACTAAGAAATCCCCAAGATATTTACAACAATGTGATGAAACAAGTTCATCCAGGAGGGATTATATTAATGCATAGCCTCTACAACACGACTTATGAAAGCTTGAAACTAATTGTCCCTAAACTGATCAATGATGGATATCGAATTGTTAGTGTTTCAGAACTATATGATATCTATGGAATAGAACCAAAACTGCATGAGCTTAACTTTTATCCTAAGCGATAATCTAAAAAAATGATTACAGGTAGAGACTTTCTTAGCTCTACCTTTTGTTTAATCTTTGTTTGTCAAATCATAAATTTTAGTAATCTTTCATGATGATTTATCCATCTTTTTATATCTAATTGATTTGTATTTTCTTTAGATTACTTTATAATAGAACAAGTAACCAAAGAGTTATTATAAGGAGGGAAAATGTTTAACTGGTTTTTGACATTAGAGGTATGGCAGATGGCATTAGCAGGTACAACGTTTACCTATTTAATGACTGCAATGGGCTCGGGTTTAGTCTTCTTATTCAAAGAGATTAAACAGGAAGTCTTAAATGCGATGTTAGGATTTGCTTCTGGTGTAATGATTGCTGCAAGTTTTTGGTCATTACTATCTCCAGCAATCGATATAGCAATTGAACAAGGGAAAAACGGTGCTATAGTAGCATCTAGTGGATTTGTATTGGGAGCATTCTTTCTCTATATTGCCGATAAGTTAATACCACACATGCACTTTGGACCTCAGGGACACAAAGAAGGAATTCAGACAAGCTTAAGACGATCGATCTTATTGGTCTTTTCAATAACACTACACAACATCCCAGAAGGATTAGCAGTAGGGGTTGCTTTTGGTTCCTTTGCAAGTCATCAAGATCCAGCAATGGTTTTAGCTGCGATTGGTGTTGCTATTGGAATTGGTATCCAAAACTTTCCAGAAGGAGCAGCCGTCTCAATACCTTTAAGAAGAGAAGGACTGAGTCGATTTAAAGCCTTTATGTATGGACAAGCATCTGGGCTTGTTGAACCAATAGCGGGTGTAGTAGGAGCAATCATGGTCACGAAGATGCAAGTCATTTTGCCTTATGCACTAGCATTTGCTGCAGGAGCAATGATCTATGTCGTCGTTGAAGAATTGATTCCAGAAGCCCAAACACAAACAACCAAAGGTGCTCATTATGCTACCTGGGGTTGTATCTTAGGATTTGTAATTATGATGTTTTTAGACGTCGCATTAGGATAGGAGAAAAATATGAGTGTAAAACAAGAAGAAGCACGCTTCAACCCCTTTGGAGCTAGACCACTTAAATCAACAAATATCAAACGAATGATTGCGGTTGTATCAGGAAAAGGCGGAGTCGGTAAATCAATGGTTACCGGACTACTTGCTTCTGCTGCCAATCAACAAGGGTTTGAAACAGCAATTTTAGATGCCGATGTCACCGGACCATCTATTGGAAAAATGTTCAATATAACAACAAAAGCAGGGGGAACCGATGAAGGAATACGTCCTGCAGTCTCAAAAAGCGGAATCAAAGTTGTATCCGCAAATATGCTTTTAGAAAGCGATAATCAACCGGTATTGTGGCGAGGACCTATGATTGCTAATGCAGTTAAAGAGTTCTATACCAAAGTACTTTGGAATGATATCGATGTCATGTTTATCGATATGCCACCAGGAACTGGCGATGTTCCTTTAACGGTCTATCAATCGTTACCACTGGATGGAATTATCATGGTAACTACCCCACAAGATTTAGTATCGATGGTTGTGTCTAAAGCTGTTTCGATGGCAAACCAAATGAATATTCCAATACTGGGAGTGATTGAAAATATGTCTCACATGAAGTGTCCGCACTGTGAGGACATTATTTATCCGTTTGGTGAATCACGTACCCAGGCAATGTGTGATGAATTTGGATTGACACTCCTTCACAAATTACCAATTGACTCTAATCTAACTGTAGCAAGTGATCAAGGAGCAATTGAAGACGTTGTAATCAAAGAAGTACAAGAAACAGTTAAGAAAATACTGTTTAGTTTTGAATAATTATGAGAAGTTACAAAGAGTTATTGTCGTATATAATCAGTAAGGAGATAGCAAATATGATAGTTATAGAAGGAGTCGTGGGTGTTGGTAAAAGTTCACTCATGCGCTATATTAAAGAGTTAGGTTACGAAGCATTCGAAGAACCAGTTGTTGATAATCCGATTCTTCCAAAGTTTTATTACGATCGTAAACGATATTCATTCCCACTACAAATATTCTTTTTAAACAAACGGTTCAAACACATTAAAGAAGCAGCACAACAAGAGTTTTCTGTTCTAGACCGTTCTATTTATGGAGATGCTATCTTTGCGAAGATGCTTCACTATAATGGAGAAATGGAAGGTGAAGAATATGAAATTTATGAGGAATTATTAGAAAATATGTTGCAACATGTTCAACCACCCAAATTAATGATTTATTTAGAAGTCTCAGTCGATGAAGCAATGCGTCGTATTCAAAAAAGAGGTTTTGAGTATGAACAAATCGTTGAAAGAGATTACTGGCAACGTCTTAATGATGAATACCGAGAATTCTTCAATAGTTACTCAATTTCTCCAATTTTGAAAGTAAATGTCGATCATCTTGATTTTGAAAAGAATCCTGAGGATTTAGATTATTTGCTTCAATTAGTTAAAGAGAAACTTGATGAAATCGACGCGTAACTATTTATTCTTTGACACGGCTCGTTCCATCAAAAAAAGAGATCCAGCAGCAAAGTCACTCTTAGAAGTTATCTTGTTGTATCAAGGGTTGCATGCCTTGTTTTTCTATCGAATTGCTCATTTCTTCTACAATTTACACTTGTATTTTATAGCACGTTTTATCTCTCAAACGGCACGTTTTCTAACCCTGATTGAGATTAATCCTGGTGCTCAAATCGGACGACGGTTATTCATCGATCATGGGAATGGTGTCGTTATTGGTGAAACTGCACGAATTGGTGATGATTGTTTAATCTATCATGGTGTTACCTTGGGAGGAACGGCTTCAGAAGGATGTCGACATCCTCATTTAGGAAACAACGTTTTAGTGGGAGCACATGCTCAATTAATTGGTCCAATAGTCATTGGTGACAATGTTAAAATTGGAACTCAAGCTCTTGTTATGGCCGATGTACCTGCCAATACAACCATTGTTGGTCTGCACACTTCTGGTCCAAAAAGTGCTTGTCTTTAATAAGTTTTTTCTAATGGGGGCTCACAATGAAAAAGAGAAGGTTGTCTGTTGCCCAAGAAATTGCGTTAAGTTTTGCGCTAGTGATTTTTACTGGTTCACTACTTTTAACACTACCAATTTCACAAGCAACGACTTCGAATGCAACGTATTTTGACAATTTATTTACATCCGTGTCCATGGTCTGTGTAACAGGCCTCTTCATTGAACCTGTTTACAAGTCGTATACAACCTTTGGCCAAATCATTTGCATTATTTTGATGCAAATCGGGGGACTAGGACTCATGACTTTAATTGCTTCACTCTTTATGGGGATTGGTAAAAACATGCGTTTTGCTGACAAACAAGCAGTTAAAGAAGCTTTAAACAAAGCGGACATGAGAGAACTGAAACCTTTCTTAATCAATATTGTTAAATACACACTGATTATCGAGGGTATCGGATTCTTGTTGTTAACAACTGTCTTTGTTCCACAATTTGGTGTTACAAGAGGTTTGTTTAACTCGTTATTTGTTACCGTATCAGCCTTCTGTAATGCTGGTTTTGATAATTTTGGTGCCATATCGCTTCAATCGTATGTCCACAATCCTATCATCAACTTTACGGTCTCATCCTTAATTATTTTAGGTGGAATTGGTTTTGCGGTCTGGTTTGATGTCACAAAAAATACTCAATCATTGATAAAAAGTAAACACTTTTCAGTTAAAAAGTTGTTCAAAAAACTTAAACCACACACGAAGTTTGCGCTAACTGTAACAGCTATAGTTATTACTAGTGGGACATTAATAGGAATGATTTTGGAATATAGAAATATGAACAGCATTGGTGGTTTCTCACTATTTGACAAGTTCATGACAAGCTATTTCCAAACAGTAACAATGCGTACAGCCGGTTTTGCGACCGTTGACTACACATTGATGCGACCTATTTCTAACTATATCTTTGTGTTTACGATGTTAATCGGTGGCTCACCAGGAGGAGCAGCAGGAGGGGTGAAAACAACGACGTTCGCCCTTGTTGTTTTACTAGTTTACTCTCAATACAAGAGTAGGGAAAACATCAATGTCTTTAATCATACCGTATCTAATGGTACAATGAAGAATGCTTTAGTAATTATGATGACCTTTTTATTGGTACTCTTTGGATCAACCGGATTGCTTATGATATTTGAACCACATGTACAACTATTGCCGCTATTATTTGAAGCAGTTTCCGCGCTTTGTACCGTAGGTGTTTCAATGAATTTGACGCCATCTTTAAGTCAAGCGTCTCATATTGTTATCATGTTATTAATGTTTATGGGTCGTATCGGACCAATGACCATGTTGTTATCCTTTGGGAAACCAACACATGAAAGAGAAATTACATATACCGATGCAAATATATTAATCGGTTAGAGGGAACTATGAAAGCAAAAACAATTGGAGTATTAGGTTTAGGAATTTTTGGATCAACCGTCTGTAAAACATTGTCTGAGTTTGACTGTGATATAATCGCAATTGATTTAGATATTAAAAACGTTCAACGGGTTGAGCAGTTTGTAACACAAGGTGCACAAGCAGACATTAGTGACTTAGAGCAATTAAGAAGTCTTGGAATTGAAAACTGTGATATAGTGATTATTGCGACAGGATCTAATTTGGAAGCAAGTACTTTGGCTATCTTACATTGTATTGAGTTAGGCGTTACCAACATTGTTGCTAAGGCAAAAAATAAGACGTATGCTCATATTTTTGAAAAGCTCGGTGCAACTAAAACTATTCGTCCAGAAAAAGAAATGGGTGAACGGGTAGCTAGAGAACTGATGAGAAATAATGTCATCGATGTTATTGATCTGGATGAAGAGTATTCTGTGGTCGAGTTTTATACACCTAAAACATGGGTGAATCATACAATCTTACAATTAAACGTTCGTGCCAAATACGGGATCAATATCATTGGTATCCGGAAAGATTTACAATCCAAAATGAATGTTAATTTTGGACCAGACTATGTTTTCTCAGAACACGAAATCGTAGTTGCTATTGCTGAAAGTACAGAATTCGAGAATCTGGATTTAGAAAACAAACTGTAGAAAGGAGTTCTTATGAATCGTAGCGATAAACGTTTTATCTTTATATCAATCGTCATTACGGTTCTTTTCTACATTTTTAGTGAAACGTTGTTTTCAATGTTTACTAGTGATCATAAAGAAGCAGTAGTTTATTATCAAGACAAAGAAATCGCACGTTATGACATGTCAATTAATCAAGAACATACGGTACAAGGAGCTTTAGGGGATGTTGTCGTTGAAGTCAAAGACAACCAAGTTCGTATCAAAACAGAGACTAGTCCACTTCATGTTTGTTCCATACAAGGTTGGCAAGAGAAAACCAATGTGACACTGATTTGTTTACCAAACAATTTGTATGTCAAGATTGAAAATGCTCAAGAAACAAGTAATCCAGACGTGGACACAACTATCCAATGAACGTAAAAAGTACCACTGCTAAAATGACACTGATTACAATGCTACTAGCAATGTCAGTGATCTTACATTACTTTGATCCCGCTATCCCCGGTGCACCAGGAGCAAAGTTTGGTTTAGCCAACATTATAGGACTGATTACTCTCTATCTGTTTAGCGCAAAAGATATGGTAAAACTCAATGCGATGCGAGTATTATTATCTTCTTTATTAAGAGGTATTATACTTGGAATCGGATTTTGGATGAGTGTATTTGGTGTCTTTTTTTCAACGATTGCTGTTCTCTTTTTCAAGAAGACGACTAAAATGAGCCCTATAGGCATCAGTGTCGCTAGTGCCTTATTTCACAACATTGGCCAAGTCATTGCTCTTATATACATCAATAAATCAATAGGCATGATTTATTGGCTACCTGTCATGCTCTTTAGTGCCATCCCAACTGGATTGTTGACAGGATATGTTTCTTTATTAGTTCTTAAGAGATTTCGTTGTAATCCCAAATTATTAAATTTAGATTAGAGGTTTTATGAAAAAAGTTAAACGTATTATCCAGTACATGCAAAGCAGCAAACACATGCTATTAACCATGATTCTGATGAATTTTTTATTTGTAATAACTGTATTATTATCACCTTTAGTTGTTCAATTTGTGATTGATAATGTCGTCAAGAATGAACCTTCTAAATACTTTTTTGTGACGGATGATGTTATTGTGTTCTTTAGAAATAATATTTGGTTGATTGCGCTTTTGATTATCGGGATCAATCTTTTTGGGGTAGGTGTCCAGTTTCTTAGAGGTAAAGCCAACGCAGATACCTCAGAAACAATGGCAGAAAACATGCGAAATGACCTATATAATCATATTCAATATTTACCTTACAGTTATTATGGACAAAGCAGTACTGGAGATTTAATCCAACGCTGTACGAGTGATGTCGATACCATTCGACGATTTATTTCAATCCAAATCTCTGAATTTGTCTATGCTTTATTAACAATTATTATTGCTGCGACAATCATGATTAATATTCATCCAACCTTAACTATGTTATCGCTCATTACCATGCCATTTCTAATTGCGTATGGTTATTTCTTTTTTAAGCGGATGCAAAAAGCCTTTCGTGAAAGTGATGAATCCGAGGCAAAATTTACGACGATTCTTCAAGAGAATATCGAAGGAACCCGAGTTGTTAAAGCATTTAATCGTGAAGCCTATGAAGCACAGAAATTTGAGAAACAAAATCGTGATTACCAACAAAAAACAATCCATATGATTACCTTGTTAGCACAATACTGGGGTATCAGTGACATGATTGTGTTGCTACAAGGTTTTATTACAGTTCTATTTGGAATACTTTATACATCAAAAGGTGAGATATCGGTTGGTGAATTTGTAGTCTTTTCTGCCTACATTGGAAGTATTTTATATCCAATTCGCAACATGGGGCGAATCTTATCAGATTTTGGAAAAGTATCAGTGAGTATGGATCGTCTTCTAGAAATTCTTGATGAACCCAAAGAAGATATCGATACAGGAGTAACACCAGACATCAAAGGGAACATTGTTTTTGATAATGTTAGCTTTAAGTATGATGATGGCAACAACAATATATTGATGGATTTGAGCTTTGAAATTGAACAAGGACAAACCGTAGCAATCATGGGTCCAACAGGATCAGGAAAATCGTCCCTCATCCATTTATTAACTCGTCTCTATGATTATGAAGGTCATATTTTATTGGATGGAGTAGAACTAAAGAACATCTCTAGAAAACATTTAAGAAAGAACATAGGACTTGTTTTACAAGAACCATTTCTTTTCTCAAAAACAATCTACGAGAACATTAAGCTTGCTCATCCAGATGCAACCAAAGAAGATGTTAAACGTGCCGCAACAATTGCGAATATCGATGATGTCATTGAAGGATTCGATCAAGGATATGAAACGATGGTTGGAGAAAAAGGAGTTACTCTGTCTGGAGGCCAAAAACAAAGGGTTGCGATTGCTCGTGTCATTATCAATAAAAATCCAATTCTGATTTTTGATGATTCATTATCAGCCGTCGATTCCCAAACCGATGCTAACATTCGTAAACAGTTAGAAAGTCTTTCTCACAAGACCACAACTATTTTAATTACCCATCGTGTGAATTCAGCTCAAAATGCTGATAAGATTTTAGTGTTAGAAAACGGTAAAATATCCCAAGAAGGATCACATCAAGAATTATTACAACAAGCAGGTCTATACCAAGAAATTGCTAAAATACAACAACAAGGTTCTAAAAAGGAGGTTAACGATGTCTCAACCGATAACTAATCAAGAAGAAGTCTTTCAGGCTGAACATCTTGATTTAAACCTTTGGAAACAAATGTTTAAACTGATATGGGTCCACAAAAAAAAGTTACTTACAGCATTTGCTTTTAGTATCTTTGGTGCGATTGGTGATATTAGTTTTCCATTACTTAATCGCTATGCAATCGATACCTTCATTGGAAAGAATGATCTAACAAATATCGTTGGTTTCAGTATTCTTTATGTAGTCATGGTTCTCTTTTTTGCGTTCATGATCTACATGTTCATCCATATTTGTGGTCAAATCGAAATGGATTTAGCTTACGACTTAAGACGAAGAATGATGAATAAACTTCAAACACTCGACTTTAGTTATTACGATGTAACTTCTTCCGGATGGATATTATCTCGAGCAACTTCCGACATAGCTCGTATCTCAGAAATCTTTTCCTGGGCTCTTGTTGATACATTATGGGGAGTCGTGATGCTTGTCAGTATCTTTGTGATTCTAGCAACTATCAACTTTCAAATGTTACTATGGATTCTCATTATTGTCCCGGTATTAATCATTGTCACTCGGTTTTTTCAAAAAAGAATTTTAAAGAATTGGCGTGATGTTCGTTTTCAAAACTCTCAAATTACTGCAGGTTTTTCTGAAGGAATTCTAGGGGCTAAGACAACTAAAACAATGTCGCTTGAGGATTTACATTATTCTCAATTTACAGATATTACTGCACTGATGAGTAAGAAATCAAAAAGAGCAGCGTATCTTTCAGCTTTCTATGGACCCTTTGTGTCACTTGTTGCGAGTATCTCACTAGGATTAATCTTGGCAGATGGTGGGTACCAAGTATTAGGTGGCGCTATGAGTATTGGAACAATGATGCTGTTTATCAATTATGCCCAACAGTTTTTTCAACCAATGAGACAAATTGCAGGATTAATCTCTGAATTACAAATGGCTCAAGCTTCTTCAGAAAGAGTGTTGTCACTTTTGAATCGTGAAGAAAAAGTAGTAGATTCACTAGAAGTTATAAAAAAGTATGGAACGATTCTAGAACCGAAACCTGAAAACTATGAAGTGTTGCATGGGGATATTGAGTTTAGAAATGTTGGCTTCTATTATAACCCAAACGAGATCATTCTAGATAACTTTAATTTAAGTGTTAAAAAGGGACAAAGTGTAGCCTTCGTTGGTGAAACAGGTAGTGGAAAAAGTACACTAGCAAACTTGATGTGTCGCTTCTATGAACCTACATCAGGTCAAATATTAATTGATGGTAAAGATTATAAAGAACGCTCCTTAGGGTGGTTGCACTCAAATTTAGGCTATGTCTTACAATCACCACATCTGTTTTCTGGAACAATTGCTGAAAATATTCGGTTTGGTAAGTTGGATGCTACCATGGATGAAGTCATTGCGGTTGCCAAACTGGTCCATGCCCATGAGTTCATTATGAATCAAGATCTTGGTTATGAAAGTGAAGTTGGAGAGGGTGGCTCAAAACTGTCGACCGGTCAAAAACAACTCATCTCCTTTGCGAGAGCTTTAATTAATAATCCTGCTCTTATCGTGTTGGATGAAGCGACCGCATCGATTGATACTCAGACAGAACAATTTATTCAAGAGGCGATTGATGTCTTGCTTCAAAATCGCACCTCCATTGTTGTTGCTCATCGTTTATCAACAATTGTAAAAAGTGACATTATTTGTGTGATTGATAAAGGCGTTATTATCGAACAAGGAAATCACGAAGAACTCCTTGAATTGAAAGGTCATTATTACAATTTATACACCAATCAGTTTAATCAAGAACTGGAAAATCAATTGTTAAAAAAGAGTATGGTATAATACTCTAAGTGAGGTATTTATGAAGAAAAAAGTTATCGGATTACTGGTGGTTATAGGTCTTGTTCTAGTTGATTTAATATCTAAACAAGTCGTTACATCGACTATTAACTATCAAGAACAAGTACCTGTTATTGATGGGTTCTTTTGGTTGACCAATGTCAGAAACACTGGGGCAGCATGGTCGCTGTTTGATGGGCAATTACCTCTCTTAACCCTGATTAGTTTTGTAGCCGCAATCTTATTGACAGGATATTATATAAAGCATAGACAGATGAGTCATCTCGAAAACATTTGTATGATTTTGATTATTGCCGGGACTATTGGTAATCTTTACGATCGATTCTTTTTCAGTTATGTCCGAGATTTTTTATCATTTAATATTTTTGGCTACATGTTTCCTGTGTTTAATATTGCGGATTCATGTTTAGTGATTGGAGTATTTGGAATGTTAATTTATACATTCATAGAGGAGAAAAACCATGATAAGAATTGAGATAGAACTAAGTGATGCAACCCAACGATTAGATGTTTTCTGTGCATCCGTGAGTGAGCACTCACGAACAAAAGTCGCTCAAATGATTAGAGATGGTTTAATTCTTGTCAATGATGAAATCAGTAAACCAGCTTATAAACTTGAGGTAGATGATGTTGTTTCAATTGATAAATATCAACCCAGAGAACTTGAATTAGAACCTGTTGCGATGGATTTAGACATTGTGTATGAAGATGATGATGTTATCGTAATAAATAAACCCAAAGGATTAGTGGTTCACCCAGGAGCTGGAACAAAAGATGCTACATTAGTATCAGGTCTTTTAGCTCACACTAAACAGTTATCGAATGATGACATACGTCCAGGGATTGTTCATCGTTTAGATAAAGACACCAGTGGTTTACTAGTTGTTGCGAAAAATGATGTGGCTCATGCTTTTTTGGCGGATCAATTAAAAGATAAAACGATGCATCGTGAGTATGTAGCGCTTGTTACTGGTAATTTTCCTCATCTTAAAGCGAAGGTCGATGCACCCATTGGTAGAGATGAGAGAAATCGTCAGCAGATGGCAGTCACGGATAAGAACTCAAAACCTGCAGTTACTTATCTGACTAAACTTGAAGATATTGGTCATTGTTCATTGTTATCCTGTCGACTTGAAACAGGAAGAACCCATCAAATAAGAGTGCATTGTCAATACATTGGGTACCCAGTATTAGGAGATCCACTCTATGGTATGAAGAAACAGACAGATCCTTATGGTCAGTATTTACATGCGTACAAATTATCGTTTGTACATCCAAGAACCAAAGAGTTAATGACTTTTGAATGTGAGCCTCCTCAAATCTTTAAAGATAAAATCGAAAGTTTAAAGAGGGGTGAAAGCTGATGGAACAACACTATAAAGTAGTGATGCTACGGATTGCTGAAGCACTGTTAAGTCAGTACAAGTACAGTATCAATTATATTAATCAAGAAAATACGGAGATTTTACTTAGTAACTTTAATAACGATACCTATCCATTGATTCGTTTAGCCATATCAGACCAACAACCATCTCAACATGTTCTAGAAATTAGTCAGAGAGCGTTAATGGCTCAAAAAACGATTCTAAGAGAAGAAAAGTTACAACGGTTGGATATTATTGTCAATGACCAAAACTTCGTATCCTCTACCTATCGATTCTATATTAATGAACGAAATACGAACGATTCCTTGTTGCTTGGTGCTTTTCCGAAGCTAGCAACAGTCAATTATAAAGTGGATGATGTTATGAGTGAGTACTATGAGATTGCTAGAAAAATTAGTAAAATCAGTGCTACGGTGAAAAGAAATAACACAATTATCAACCATATGAAAGGATCTTGGATATTTATTGGTATTAGTATTGCGATGTATTTGGTTTCTTTATACATTATAACTCTATCGAAATATCCAACGACTTATATGATTTTTCTAGGTGGGATTTATGTTCCCTTTATTCAAGGGGCATTTGAGGTCTGGCGTTTCTTAACGGCTGGGTTTGTTCATGTTTCCTTTACTCATTTAGCTTTTAACGCATTAGCAATGTTTAATTTAGGACAAATATTAGAAAAAGTCTACGGAACCAAGCAATTTGTGCTTACAGTACTCTTATCAATTATCTCAGGAAATATCTTTGTCTATATTGCTGAAAGTGAAGCGGCTGTTTCCGTTGGATTGTCAACAGGTCTCTATGGATTAATGGGTCTGATGATGGTGTATTTATTTGAGACTCAGTTAATCAAGGTACCAGCTTTTAGAAACCAAGTGCTCTTGATCTTTGGAATTAACTTTATGATTAATTTTATGCCTAATGTTTCATGGCTAGGTCATCTAGGTGGCTTTGTTGCTGGGGTACTGTGTGGTTTTATGTTTTCGAAAAAATCGAGCTGGCAAAATATTAAAAATAATGCAATTATTTCTATAGCAATGTTTGCGGTAATGTTAGGATACTTATCCGTTACTCGTGTGAAAACAAAGAACTTCTATATTTTGAGTGATCAAGATAGTATTGAAGTAGCGAGAAAATTGAAACTAAATGGTTATGCAGACTATTTAGATCAAAAAATGACAGAATTTTATTTGGGAGAAAAATAATGATATTAACGTGGGATCAATATTTTATGGGAATTGCTCATTTATCACGATTGCGTTCAAAAGATCCTAGTACTCAAGTAGGAGCTTGTATTGTTAATCCAAACAAACGGATTGTTGGGATTGGCTACAATGGCTTACCAAAGGGGTGCGAGGATGACTTCTTTCCATGGGAAAGAGAAGGAGAGTTTCTAGATACGAAATATCCTTATGTTGTTCATGCGGAACTCAACGCAATTTTAAATTCAACCGTTAAGTTAGATGGATGTTCTATTTATGTTTCATTATTTCCATGCAATGAATGCGCAAAAGCTATTATCCAAAGTGGTATTTCGGAAGTTGTCTATGAAGATGACAAGTATGCTAATACAGATAATGTAAAAGCAAGTAAGAAAATGTTACTTGCTGCTGGAGTTAATCTTCGTCATTTAGAACAAAAAATCAATGTTCAAGTGTCTATTGATTAAAGATTCGTTGAGTATTTTTAAAGTGTAATTTCGCAATTTCATTAAAATCAACATCAGGGCTCTTCATTAGAAGAGCTTTTGCTTTTGTGTCGACAATCGCACCAGCTCCCTTTGGTAATTCAAAGCCAATGTGTGAAGAGAGTTGATCCAGAGCTTGTAAAAATGTATAGCGAGCAATAATGGAAGCACAGGCGACAGCAGGGTATTTGTTTTCAGCTTTGGTTGTAAAAGTAAGGTGTCGAATATCGTAATCGTCTAATAAGACTTCGTAGTAACGTTTAGGATCCATGAATTGGTCGACCACACATAATTCAGGAAGATATCCTGCTTTTCGTTTCAGATGGTCGTATGCTTTTTGATGGAGGTTGGCTTTTATCGCATTCAGATTCATTGTTTTGTGAATTCGATTATAGGTAACATTATCCAACACAAGGACGCTATAGGTGAGTTGTTTCATTAGCTTTGGAGCAATCTTTATGATTTGATCATCGGTAAGCCCTTTAGAATCCATAATTGTTAATTCTTTTAATAGGTTGATATCTTTTTCACTCACGAGGGCTGCACATACGACAACAGGTCCAAAGTAATCCCCTGTACCAACTTCATCTGATCCAGCGCTGTCAATGAATTCCGATTCGAATTGAGAAGCATAATTTAGAGCTTGTTCACCTTGAAAAACCACTTTTAAAGAGTGGTATGCAGTGATTGATCCAGGATTGAGTTTGTAGCGATAATACCCATAAGGTACAGAACTGACATCGTAGACAGATAGTTGTTTTCTTAGGGTTTCTATTTGTTCTTTGGTTAAGGTTAATGTTTTTGTATTCATGGCTTAAGTCTACCATAAGAATTGAATTAAAGGGCAAAAAAAGGTATGATTAAAACATAACAAAGGAGTACGGAATGATTACTTTAAAAACAGAGTGGGCACTTTATGTCAATATACTGGTAGGTCTAATTTTAATTGTATCAATTATTGATGCTTATCGAAAGGGACTCTTGAGAACATTAATTAATCTAGTTCGTCATATCCTTTCATTAGTTATTGCTTTATTGTTTGCGCGTCCACTAGCAAATGTATTTCCATTGATTAACTTTAAGACCAATGGAATTGTGGAAGTGATAAGTGATGCATTGGCTGTGGAAGCTAGTGTTTTAATTTGGTTTATTGTTGTTTTCTTTGCTGTTCTTTTAGTGACACTAATCTTTGATCGCTTGTTTGAATTTCTTGAAGATATTCCAATTATTGGATGGATTAATAAAGTGGCAGGATCTGTTGTCGGACTAATTATTGGTTGGATAAAATTACTTGTTGTCTGTATGTTGCTTGTTACTCCACTGTTTAAAAATGGGCAGGAGTTAATTGATGAATCCTATTTAAAAACTGTGCAAAATACAGGAGAGTTTATTGAACCACTTAAAAACAATGAACTCTATAGAAAACTATCAAATAATGAAACAATGGATAATGAAGAAGCTAAAACATTAGAAGACATTCTGACTCAATACAATTTAAACGAAGACCAATTAACAGAGTTTTTAGAAGGGTTAAAACGATGAATATCGATTCCTTAGAAATAGATAAAATAATTGACACCATGAAGGCGTATGTCAAAACATCAATGGGGGAAAATGAGTTATCTCAGATTTCCCTTTTTAGTAGTAAGCTAGCTTTGAAGCGTGAACTGAATCGAGTGAATGAGGCACTTCAACTTGTAGTTAAGTATTCTAGTCCTTTCTTTTATGGATTAAGTGATGTAAGTGCTTATTGTGAACACGCAGTCAAACAAGGGATTTTATCGATTGAAGAACTTGTCAAGATTGCTAGACACTTGCATGGGCTTAGAAGTTTGAAATTGACGTATCAGAAATCAGAAATAAAGATGGAGTATCTCTTAGATCTTTTTGATGCGTTACCTGTGTATTCTGACTTAGCTCAAAAGATAGATACTTGTTTTTCAAGTGATTATGAAGTCTATGATACCGCCAGTGAGAGTTTATTTAAGATACGTAAACAGCTTCAATCACTTGAATCTAGAGTTTCTACAGCTATCTCATCGTTTATTCAAAAGAATAGTAGCTACTTGAGTGAATCGTTTTCGACAATTCGTCAAGATCGAACGGTATTACCAGTTATAACAAGCGAAAAGAATCGGTTTAAAGGCATTATTCATGATCAGAGTGCTTCTGGTCAAACAACTTATGTTGAGCCGCAGTTTTTAATTGACTTGAATAACGAACGCCAAAGTTTATTAATTGATGAGCATCAAGAAATAGTCAGGATTTGTCGCCAACTATCTTTTAAAGTTGGAGAAATTGGTAATGAAATTATGGCTTCAGTTCAAAGTGTTGGTTTATTGGATGCTTTGTTCTCAAAAGCCGTGTGGGCAAAAAATAGAAATGGTGTTGTTGCTAGTTTGTCGGATAATGAGTTGCTGTTGAAACAAGCTCGCCATCCACTTTTGGACTTAGAAAGCGTGGTTGCGAATACATATCGGATTGTTCCACCTCATCGCATGATACTAATTACAGGACCTAATACAGGTGGTAAAACAGTTGGGTTAAAAACGGTTGGAACTTCTGTTTATCTGACGTTATCAGGCTGCCCTGTTTTGTGTGATGAAGCGATAGTACCACAATTTGATCAATTATTTGTGGATATTGGAGATCAACAATCATTACAACAAAGTTTGTCGACCTTTTCAGGGCATTTAACGAACTTAAAAGAAGTCCTCGATAAAGCTACGGAGCGATCACTGGTTCTTCTTGATGAATTAGGTTCTGGAACTGATCCCATTGAGGGTGAGTCACTGGCACAATCCATACTAGAATATTTAACTCAGTGTGGTTGTATGGGTGTGATTACGACTCACTTTAATCGTTTGAAGGTTTTTGCAAAAAAACATGATTCAATTTTAAGTAGTTCTGTTCAGTTTGATTTGGATGATTTGCGTCCGACTTATCGTTACATTGAGGGCTTAGCTGGTCAATCCTATGCTTTGGATATTGCCAGAAAATTAAGTGTAAAACAAAGTGTGGTTGATCGAGCATTAACGATTAAACAAGAGACGTTATCAGAACAAGAAATTTTGATTGATAAATTGGAGAAGGAGATTGCTCAAACTCAATTTCTAAATGAAACGCTTCGGAATAAAGAGTTAGAGTTTGAGAAAAATAAAAGAGAAATAGCAATCTTAAAGAATGAGATTGAATCGAGTAAAGAAAAGATTATTAAAGAGTTTGAGAATAAACAAAACCTAGAAATGAAAAAGATTGTTTCTAAAGCCAAGACAATCTTGGCTCAGATGCGTGAACAAGAAAAACTTCATGAAAGTATAGAGAGTGTTAAATCGTTAGAGGAACTTGTTTCTGTAAAGATTGAAGACGAGGATCTACCAGATGATCGTGAGGTTGTCGTAGGGGATACAGTGCGTGTGTTGAATACTCAACAGGTCGGAACCGTTGTGGCTTTAGGTAAGAAAGAGGCTACGTTAGATGTTCGTGGTTTGCGGATGATTGTTAAGATTAATCAATTGGTTCTTCATAAAGCTGAAACAGTGAAGAAGGAAAAGCGTAAACAACAAGTTTCTTCGGTTTCTCTTCAGACATCAACTCCTTTTCAATTAGAAGTCAATTTAATAGGACTACGGGTTGAGGAAGCGATGATTGAATTAGCGAGTTATTTAGATATGGCGGTTGTGAACAAGATGAAAGAAGGGCGCGTTATCCATGGACATGGTACGGGGGCTCTTAGACAAGCAACCCATGAGGTACTTAAAAGAAATTCTCATGTGAAGAGTTTTCGTTTGGGTGGTGAAAATGAAGGTGGTGTTGGGGCTACTGTGGTGGAGTTTAAGTAATGAATGAAATGATTGAAACTAAGCTAAAGCATTTACCATCGGAGCCTGGTTGTTATTTGATGAAGAATGCTGCTGGGAAAATTATTTATGTTGGGAAGGCGAAGAAGTTAAAAAATCGTGTGACCTCTTATTTTGTTGGTGCTCATGATTACAAAACGACAAAATTAGTGAGTCAGATTGCTGATTTTGATTACATAGTGACGCATAGTGAAAAAGAAGCCTTAATCCTTGAGATTAATTTAATTAAACAGCATCGTCCTCGCTACAACATCATGTTTATGGACGATAAGAGTTACCCTTATATTAAACTGAGTAGTGAAGACTATCCTTTTTTACGGGTTGTGCGTGAGAAAAAACAAGATCCGAAGGCTATGTATTTTGGACCGTATCCTGATGCGAGTGCTGCTTGGAATGCGACTCGATTGTTAAATGAAATTTTCCCATTGAGGAAGTGTCATCCGCTTCGTAAACAGAAATGTTTGTATTATCATTTGGGACAATGTTTGGCACCTTGTGAAGAGTTGATTGATAAGGAAGTTTCTTTAGAAATGAAGAATAAGGTGATTCAGGTGTTGCGTGGGAATCACAAAGAACTTATGAATGATTTGACCTATCAAATGATGCAGGCAAGTGATACCCTTGAGTTTGAGAAGGCGTTAGTGTTTAAACACCAGATTGAGGGTTTAGAGTATATTACGAGTAAACAACATGTTCAGACTAATGATAAATCGTCGATGGATGTGTTTAATTATGCGATTGTGAATGGGTATGTGTGTTTCTATGGACTGTTTTTTAGGAATGGTCAGATGTTAAGAAAGAATATGTTTATTGAACCGATTGAAATTGATATTCAAGATGCGTTGGTAAGTTATTTGGTTCAGTATTATGAGAAAAACCCTAAACCCAAAGAATTAATAGTTTCGGATAATTTGGATAGTGAATTACTTTCTGAGGTGCTTACAATCAATGTATCGACGGGTCAACGGGGTAGAAAACGACAACTCTTGGAGATGGCGGAGCATAATGCGAAACACCAGTTGGAAGTAAAGTTTGAGTCTGTAAAAGAGAAAGATGATGTGATTGAAGCAGCGTATCAAGAACTATCCACGATGTTGTATCAACCAGAACTTAATCGGATTGATATCATGGATGTTTCTCATACATCAGGTTCGAATCCAGTAGGGGCTACGGTTGTGTTTGAGCGAGGAATTCCTGTTAAATCATTGTATCGAAAGTATAAACTACATCAAGCTAATGATGATTTGAAGAGTATGCAGGAAATGACCTATCGTCGTTATTTAAGAGGATTGAAACAAGAAGATGTATTGGCTGACTTGTTGATTGTTGATGGTGGGGAAAATCAAGTCAGGGCTGTTAAGGATGTGTTGAGAAGTCTTGAGATTGACTTAAAGGTTGTAGGGTTGAAGAAAGATGAGTATCATGCGACTAAATCGTTAGTGACAGAGGATTTAGAAGAAATCGAGTTGGATAAGCGGAGTCCGTTGTATTTACATTTGGCTGCGATGCAAGATGAAATCCATCGATTCGCTATTAGCTTTCATAAACAACTACGGACTAAACAGATGACGCGTTCGCAGTTGGATGATTTCATTGGGATTGGACCAAAACGAAAACAACTTTTATTGAAACATTTTGGTTCTTTTAAGAAAATTAAAGAGGCATCTTTAGGCGAATTAGTTGATGTATTGGGTGAGAAAACTGGAAATCTTGTGTATAATCAACTTAGGGATAAAGAAGGGGGACAACAGTGATGACTACTTCTATTGGAATTATAGATTCTGGGTTAGGTGGTTTTACAATTTTTCATGCACTGAGAACTCGTTTTCCGGAAGCATCGTTTGTGTTTGTGGCTGATCAAAAAAACAGCCCATATGGAGATAAAACAAAAGAAGAGCTGTTTGTTATTGGTCAAAGACTTTTACAGTTTTTTTTGGATAGGAATATAACGGAAGTGTTGTTTGCGTGTAATACGTTGTCATCTACTGTACTTGAAGATTTAAGAGATAAGTATCCACAGATGACACTCCATGGTGTGATTGAGTTAACAGTTTCTAAGGTTTCTTTAAAAGCGAAGAAAGTGTTGGTATTGGGAACACAGGCGACAGTGAGTCAACATGTTTATTCAAAGCTGATTACTGAGAAAAACAAGAATGCATGGGTTGAAGAGATTGCGACTCCTAAACTTGTTCCTTTAATTGAAGGAATGGCTGATGATATTGATGTGGATGAAGTGCTTCAAGGGTATTTGAATAAGAAGGCAAGGGTAGATGCCATTGTTCTTGGGTGCACCCATTATCCACTTCTTGAGAGAAATATTAAGAAGTTGACGGATGCTAAAATTGTCAATTCGATTGATGGATCGATTGAATTGATTGAGTCGCTGGATTCAATTCCTTCTGGATTGAGTTTAGTTTTTACGACTAAAAATAAGGAACGATTCCAAGAACAAATTCGTAAGATTTTTGGCGTTGATGAAGAGGTGCAGTTAATTGATTTGAAGGAGATTGTATGAAGTTTGTGGTTGTGAGTGATAATCATGGTTTGGTGGATTTATTGAATTCGATTCGTTTAATGCATCAAGATGCTGATGCGTTTATTCATTGTGGAGATTCTGAAATGACTGAATATCAGTTGTCTGGATGGGCGAGTGTTGAAGGAAACAATGATTATTATGCGGATTTACCGTTGAGTCGAATCTTAAATATCAATGGTTTTAAAGTTTTTGTGACTCACTCTCATAAATTCTCATATTTTAATCGCAATGAGCGAATGGTTGAACAAGCACTAAAAGAGGGATGTCAAATGGTTTGTTTTGGCCATACCCATGTCTTTTTTGATGATGTATTGGATGGAGTGCGTTTGTTGAATCCTGGCTCACTTCGTTATAATCGTGATGGATCAAAACCATGTTATGCGATAGTAACTGTTGATGATGAGAATTATCGTAACATTTCCATTGAAAGAATTACCGTGTAGTGATTCTAATTAACTATCTAATTGTTTAAGAATGTTTCGATTACAATCTACTCGATTTAAGCTATTGATGGTTATAGTGAATGCCTTAGTATACTCAGAGAATGGATAATTTTGGGGGTTGCAAAGGATGTCATTTTTTGATAGTATTATGAGGCACATGTCCTTTTAGCTCAGTTGGATAGAGCACGAGCCTTCTAAGCCCGGGGTCGGGAGTTCGAGCCTCTCAAAGGACGCCATTGTGAAAATTAGAACAGAGATGTCTGTTGTGTTAGAATGGGACTACAAGTCTCAATCCATTAAAGCGTGAGTATTCTTGTAGAAGAGAATGAACGCTTTTTTTATTATCATGGAGGATACTAGTTTGTGAGAAAAGAATCTATTGTAATAGGCGATAGGTTGAATCAAATAGAGTTGTTTATCATGTATACACTTATGAATTTCATCGAAAAGAAACAAAACACTAGAAAAGAACAGTTTTTCAATGAATCTTCCCTCGAACGCTTTGTTTGTGATCACATGATTCAATGTAACCTAAGATTTTCAACCCAAGTATATTTGGGATTCAATCTAGTACAACCTGAACTAACGAGATGTTGATGTTCATTATACTAAAAATGAAAGATACACCCTCTAATGAATTAAGTCGAGATTACTCAGAATTATTGACACTACCAGATGCTGTGATTAGAATACTACTTATATTTATCCTGTTGTTATGTATTTGGTATTTAGTAAAGAAAGTAAAATAGTTAGAGAATATAAACAACAGTTTGTATACCAAGCTATCATCAAACGTTTGTTAGAAAATAAGTTTTGTGAAAAATAGCAAGCCACTAGGGAAGTGATTGTAAAAATAATGAAGATATTTATAGTTAGTATCGTCTTACTGTTGATTTTAACAAGCTGTAAAAAATCAGAAATGGGATTTAGCTCCTTTAGTCTCATTAATGAAGAAAAGTAGTATTTTGAAATACTGAACCACATCAATTAAAGTGCTATATACTACAATAAAAAATTGAAAAATTTAGATTCTATAACCATTCTTGAAGAGAAAAATCACATTGTTTCAAATTTTCTTGAAGAAGGGACAGAAAGATATTTGGGAAAAATACTAGTGGCTTCAAATTATTCGATTGAAATAGATTTAGAGAAGATTCCTCTAAATAATGAGGGAATATGGTTTCATCGATTGCCTTAAGAAGTAACAGATAAATGTTAGATTATTAATAACTCTTTAAAGAAGATGTTGAAATGGAGGTAATTTTGTAAAAGTCACCTCTTTTTTTGTTGTTTGGACAATGTAAAGGTTGATTAAGAAAAATAAGTTTGTAAACAGGATTCGGTGTGAATAGTAAAGCTTATTGATACTAAATACACTATGTTTGGTATTTATTTTGAAGTTAGAAAATAATATGGATACTTTAGGAATAAAAGAAATCGAATCATATACAAGGTTGAAGAGTATATGAAGGAGAATAGAAGGATGATGAAATTTACATACAAGCTAAACAAACTGATGGTATTGATTTTGGTGATGCTATTAAGTACCGTTATGCTAACACCAGCTTCAGTCAAAGCATCGGTTTACTACAAAGGAACCTCAAAACCAGTTGCGATTAAGTACAGGAGCAAGAAATCAGGTTCAGAAATTAGTATTGTTCGTCATTATGTCGATGGAGTTCAAGCATATTGCATTGAAGCATATGAGTACTATCGAAGTGAAGACAAAGAGTTAATTACTCTTGATGACTATGAAAAGTTTTCCCCAAACATTAAAAGACGTCTTGAACTTATTGATTACTATGGAAAGTTGTTAGGTTCACTGACAGATGATCAAGTCCATGTTACTGTCCAGTTTATGATTTGGGAACTCACGGACGGTGTTAAAGCGAGTGATTATGAATTCTTTAATGGAATGAGAGACGCTGATTTTGAACGAATTAAAACAGCGATTAATCAAGCGATTGATAAGCATTCTGTTGTTGTATCGTTTGATAAGAGTTCACATCAGTTGAACAGCCAAGAGAGTCTACAACTCACAGATAGTAATCAGGTACTATCTGAATTTGTTTTTATTTCTTCTGATCCAAGCATTGTTTCAGTGACACAAACTGGAAATACACTCACTGTCACTGCTCATAAACCAGGTTCAGTCACACTTAAAGCGACTAAGGTATCAATGGATCATACAGGAACAAGCCTAGTATTTTTTAGTGAGGATGATCCAACAAAACAAGATGTTGCTGCCTTTAAAGTTAGAGATGAACTAGCAGCATCAGTCCATGTTACTGTCAATGAGTTTAGTAAACTTAACATCAAGAAAGTAAATGAAAGTGGTCAAGCCGTTAAGAATACTACTTTTAATCTTTCGAAAAGTTCGTCGATGGAACCAATTATTGGTACCTATGTAACCAATGAAGAGGGAATAGTAACTGTTGAACAGTTATTACCAGGAAGCTACTACATTCAAGAAGTGAGTGTTCCATCACCATATGTCTTGGATTCGACGATTAATCTTGTTCAGTTATCTGCGGGAAAAACAACAACCTTCACGCAAACAAATCAAGTAGCTAAAGGTACTATTGAAATTAACAAGATTGATCCTAATAATCATAGTATTACTGGAGCGGTCTTTGAGATTCGTACAGCAGATGGGGTTGTTGTTGATAAAGTAACGACCAATTCTTTTGGTATTGCGACTTCAAAAGTTTTACCTCTAAAAGAGTATGTTGTCGTAGAAACCTTTGTACCACAACCTTATGTTCTCGATTCGACACCTATCAAAGCATCCTTGACTTATAAAGACCAACACACAAAATTAGTATCGGTTTCATTGACTCACTCTAATGAAAGAGCTGTAGGCCAAATTGAGTTACGAAAACATAACGAAAACAATGAACCAGTTGTAAAAGCTAAGTATGAAATAAGAAATGAACAGGGTAATGTTGTTGATACGATAGAAACAAATAGTCAGGGAGTTGGTCAATCAATCTACTTACCATTAGGAGACTATACGGTTGTTGAAACATTTGTTTCAAATCCATATCTTGTTGATTCAACTCCCATTGTAGTGAAGCTAGCGTATCAAAATCAACTAACAAAAGTTGTCGTGAATCGGATTTCTCACTTAAATAAGCAACCGAAAGGTCAAGTAGTCATAACAAAAACAGATGAAGAAACTGGAGAATTCTTAGATGGAGTTGTCTTCGAACTTAAAGATTCTATTGGAAAGGTTGTTGAGACATTGGTAACCAATGAAGAAGGAAAGATTGTCTCTTCTTACCACCCATTAGGACATTACACTCTACAAGAAGTACAATCCTCCATAGGATATATCGTGGATAATACGGTATATCCAGTTGAGTTGAAGTACATTGATATGAACACACCAATAGTAGTCAAGGATTTACACTTCTCAAATCAACCGATCAAAGGACAAATTCAAATCGTAAAAGTAGACGCAAACAACGAAGAGTTTCCAATAGAAGGGGCTAAATTTGGAATTTACAAACTTCCAGAAAAGGTGCTGGTTGAAGAAGTAATTTCCGATATTGATGGTTTTGTGTATTCATCACTATTACGATATGGAGACTATGTTATTCAAGAGCTCGATGCACCTGAACAGTACTATCTCAATAATCACGAGTATCCTGTATCAATTAGAGAACATGGAAAAGTGTATGTCCAGTACATAAAGAATGATCAAGTACAAATTCGATTGAAGGTTAAAAAAGTCGATAGTGAAAGTGAATTACCTTTATCAGGGGCTGTGTTTGAAATCATTAACAGTAAAAACGAAGCAGTTACTTTTGAGTACTTAAATGATAACCATGAGCTTGTTAAAGAAAGTCAGTTGATTACCAATGATAAGGGTGAAGCATACACAAAAGGCTTCTTGTCTTTTGGTTCATATACGCTAGTTGAGGTGAGTGCACCAAAAGGATACATTAAATCAGAACCAATACCTTTTAAAATCAATAGAGAAACAGATTCAATAAAACTAGATGTAATTGGACAAACCAATACAATTACTGTGTCTAACGAACCAACCGTTGTGACTGTTAATAAGGTGGATGTGAACTATGAACCAGTCAGTGGGGCTCATTTGAGCATAGTTGATGAAAATAACACGGTTATACAAGAGTGGATCAGTGATGGTTCGCCACTAGTATTGAAAGGATTACATGTTGATAAGATTTATCGAATTATTGAAGAGAAAGCTCCATCGGGATATCTCTTATCAAAAGAGGTTGAGTTTGTAGTTAAAGAAACCACCTCAGTACAAGATGTTTTTATGATTAATGAACTCATCCCAACCTTAAAAACTTATGCTGAGTTTGACACTAAGACAAAAGAATCCTTGCCATTAGAACAGGTTACAATTATTGATACCGTTTCATATAGTGACGTTGTGATTAATAAAGAATATCGAGTAAAAGGTAGTTTGATTAATCTTGAGACTCAAGAAGTAATTGCTGTTAGTGAAAAACAATTGATACCTGTGGAATCTACAGGATCAATCTCGATTAATTTTGAATTCGATGCATCAAAAATGTTAGGAAAAAAGATAGTAGTCTTTGAAGAGTTATACGATGGCGATCGATTAGTCGCAAGCCACAAAGATTCTATGGATAAATCACAAACTCTTTATATTCCAAAGATAACTACTAATGCAGTGGATGAAGAGGGATTAAAAGCAGTGTTGCCAATCAACGATATAAAGTTAATTGATTCCGTAATTTACTCTGCTCTAAATGTCAATCAAGAGTACGTTCTGATCAGTGAACTCGTTCGAAAAGATAATCAAGAAGTTTTAATGACACAACAAACAATATTTACTCCTGACAGTGAACAAGGAAAGATTGAAGTAAAGGTAATTCTTGATGCAAGTAAGTTAGAGAATCAAGATGTTGTCTTTTTTCAAACAATCTTAGTAAATAATGAAGTTCCCATAGTTATTGCTGAACACAAAGATATCAACGATAGGAACCAAACAATATCAGTGGTAAAACCTACTCTGAAAACAACAGCTAACTTTGAAAGTGGTTTAAAAGATAGTCATCCACTTAGTCTTTTAAAAGTAATTGATACCGTAGAATACTCAAATCTTGTGGTTGGTAAGAAATACACAATTAAAGGGTCATTGATTAAAAAAGACAATGAAGTGATGATTGCTAGGAATCAAATTGAGTTTGTTGCATCATCGAGTAGTGGAGAAGTTGAGGTTGAATTTTCAATTGATAGTAGTAATTTATGTGGTCAATATTTGGTAGTCTTCGAAGAGTTATATTTTGAAGACACACTTATTACCAGTCATCAGGATATCAATGATCATCAACAAACTGTCCGCATTACATATCCCCAAATAAATACACATGCTTCAATTTTTGAACAAGATGATGATAATCATCAATTGACAGTTGTAGACATGGTTGAGTTAAAAGATTTGATAAGTGGTCATGAGTACACGTTAATCACAACGATTATCAATAAGGAAACAGGGAATAGCCTTACTGATGCACAAGTGAATACCTTCATCGCTGAAGACAGTGATTTCAAAACAAGCGTGCTAGTTAATCTTGATCGTGGGTTATTCAAGCCAGGGGAGTATGTTGTTGTTCAACATTTATTGTTCAATGGTGAACTCATAGCTAAGCACGATGATTTAGAGGATAAAGATCAAACAGTAGTGATTAAAGAGCTCATTATTCAAAAGATTGATAGTGAAACGAAGGAACCAATTAAGGGAGTT
>CAZWPP010000007.1:0-26953 GCA_964635335.1 uncultured Erysipelothrix sp.
GGGTTTGGAATTTTATTTTTTATAGCTTCCTTTCTCTTAGTAAAACAACCACTGACTTCTTCCTTTATTTTTGCTTTAGGTATGATTGTTGCATTTATTCCAGCGGGTCTACTACCTACAGTAACCTTATCGCTTGCGAAAGCAGTACAAAGAATGGCGAAACGGAATGCTTTGGTTAAAAAGCTTTCCTCTGTTGAAACCTTGGGAAGTACGACAGTTATCTGTACGGATAAAACTGGAACACTGACTCAAAATGAAAAGACGGTTAGTCATCTTTGGCTTTTTGAGAAAGAGTATAGTGTTAGTGGTGTTGGTTACTCTCCAAAAGGAGAAATTTTAAAAGAGAATGATATCGTTACTTCAAAAGATGATGCTGATTTAAAATTACTACTAACAGGTGCTTATTTGTGTAGCAATGCTCGATTAATTCCATCAGAATCAGAAACTGGTCGATATACAGTATTAGGTGATCCAACTGAAGCCTGTTTAAGCGTGGTTGCTCAAAAAGCAAACATAGATATCATACAAGAAACACTACTAAATCCTCGATTGCGAGAACTCCCTTTTGAATCTCGACGCAAAAGAATGACAACCATCCATCAGCTAAATAATGCCATAGATGGTTCTAATCGAATTGCTTATGTTAAGGGTGCTCCTAAAGAAATCACAAGTTTGTGTAACTTTATTCGTATCAATGGTGTCGTTCAACCAATGACTGATGAATTAAGAGCAAACATCATTACTGCTAATGACAACTATGCGAGAAAAGGACTAAGAGTCATTGCTTTTGCATATCGTAATCTTCAATTTGACAGCAGCATTCCTAAGGCTCTTAGTGATTATACTCCTGATAATATTGAGTGTAATATGACGTTTGTTGGATTAATTGTTATGTCAGATCCTCCTCGTCCCGAAGTGGCAGATGCAGTTGAAGAATGTACACGTGCAGGAATTAGAATCATTATGATTACTGGTGATTATGGTTTAACTGCTGAGAGTATCGCAAAGCGTATTGGTATTGTTAAGGGCAATTTTCCGAGAGTTATTTCTGGATTAGAACTTGAAAAAATTTCTGATGAAACTTTGAAAACATATTTAAAAGATGAGATTATCTTTGCTCGAGTTGCGCCAGAACAAAATTTGCTCTTTTTTAGGATAACTTGGTAATTGATGGCACTATTAACTGAAACATGTGAGTAGCATTTTCACCTTGTTTTTTTATCAAAATGAGATTGAGCATGATACAGAAAATGAGTTAACGCTAAATAGTCAGCACTTCCACCTGGGCTGATATTTCGTTTCTTAAAGTCATCATTCATTGCTAGTAATTGTGACACTAGTGTATCAGGATAGAGAGTGATATGATTAAGCACCTCTTTTGAATATTGCTTCACATAATCTAAACCTGGTTGTTTAGAGCGATGAAGAATGGTGGTGTCTTCTAATTCACTCATACAAGTTAAAAGAATCAGATAATAAACTGTTTCTGATTTGATAGTTTGACACAATGGTAATAACTTCTTAAAAACTAAATCAAAGCCAGTGTAGGCTTCATATCGTATTCCTTTGATATTTTGATCGATAAACAATTTTTCACCATGAGATAATCTCTCATTTAAATTAAGTTTCTCAAAATCACTCAGAATATCTTTGGTAATTACTTTGATGACTGATTGTAACTCACTAAATTGGAGGTTGTGTTGTTCACAATAACTACAAGCAGCAATGACAATTGCCATCATAAAGTTGAGTCCTTTGTGAGTGTTGATTTTATTGGTAGCTAAAAACATATCACTTTCTGCGAGTTGACCTTGTTGACGAAGCAAAGAAAACATAGCATCTAATGATGCGGTTCTTCCGATTGTGTCATACACTTTGAAATGAGACAAAAGGGCATTACTACTAGCGATGAACGTTGAGACATCCATATCATCGTGAGAACCATTATCTAAAGGATCAACAAGTCCTGGTTTATAAGGGAGATTGACTTCAAAAAGAGTTGATTCATAAGCTAACTCATAAAACTTAGTCATTGGCCTGTTGTAAACTTTCCACAATTCTTAAAATTGCTTGTTTCGATCCATTGATATGTTCAACAGTAATCATCTCAATCAGTTCTTCATCTTTGTTCTTCAGAGCTCTCAAAATCATCGCATGTTCATCAATTGCTATTTTTCCCCTTGAAGTATCATTCATTGACATATCTCTAAAACGAATAAGATAATCCTTAAGATTATTAAGAAGTGAACTTAATCGTGGCATTTTCGCAGACTCTTGAATGGTTTCATTATAAATGGTACTTAAGCGCACAACCTCTTTAAAATTTTGGTTGTTATAAGCAGTATACGTATCCTGAATGTTTTTTTCTAGAAAATTTAATTGTTCTGATGTTAGATTTTTCATTGCATTCTTAAAACAAAGAGTTTCAAGAGCAATTCTCAGTTCGAAAATCTCATGAACATCATTTATCGTTACTTTCGTAACAATGGTCCCTAAACGAGGAGTGTGTTCAAGTAATCCCTCAAACTGAATTCTACGAATTGCTTCTCGAATTGGGGTACGAGAAATATTCAACATTTCAGCGTATTGTTTTTCGTTAATCCGAGCACCTACAGGAATTATCCCTGTGATGATGCATCGTCGTAATCCCTCATAAATGATTTCATTGAGTGGTAAGTTCTGATTAAGATTGATACTGCTTTTTACATCATCTAGATAAGTTCTCATAGGCACCTCTTTATCGAATTATAACATATATAACTAACATGACAAAATACCTAATGAGTGTAATTCCTTGAAAATTAAGTATAATGAGTACTAAGGAAGGGAAGTGATTCAATGATTGAGAAAATCTTAGTATCGACAAGTCCTCGTGTGGGGACAAAATATGAAATGACTATTGATTTAGTACATCCATCCATTAGCTATAAAGATGGTTTTAAACAGAGTGAAGAATTCTTTAAGATAACAAAAGAAGAACACCGAATAGTTAATGATGTTCTGCAACAGGTCTTGATGATACGACCAGAAAACTACCAAGGGATGATTACTACCAATGGTTTTTATTGGGAATTTGACATCATTAATGATCGTCACAAAATGAGAGAGATTGAAGGCATCAATAAGATTGATCAACAAGTGCTCGACATTTTATCACTTCTTGAAAACACATTTAAAAAGCAATTAGGAGTCTCTATTCTTACTGAGTTTCTCAGATAGATAGAGACTTTTTATGGTACAATAAATTTATGAAAAATAACGTAGAAATCATCAAAGTAATTCTTGAAGAAGCATACACAATGATTTTAGATTCATTGAATGAGTCGTTGAGAATTGAAACAAAATCGAATCGACGAGATCTAGTCACACAAGTGGATAAGGCTGTTCAAACGTATATAACACAACGTCTTGAAACTATTTTTGTAAACCACCAAGTAGTTGGGGAAGAAACATACAATGGATCTATTGATTTAAGTGGACATGTTTGGATTGTTGATCCTATTGATGGAACAGTAAATTTTGTTAAACAACAAAAAGATTATGGAATTCTCTTATCATATTTTGTTGATGGTATTGGCCAACTTGGATTTATACTGGATGGTAACAACGGTGACATCTATGTTGCTATAAAAGATCAAGGTGTCTTTGTTAACGATAAAAGAATTGAACGTGGTTTGGGGTTAAGTCTTAAAGATAGTTTAGTTAATGTATCTGTCGAAGGACTATTTATGAGAAACTATGGTCACACAATCGCAACCAAAGCTTTTGGGATTCGTTACAAAGGTGCAGCTGTTCAAGATGGATTAATGGTCATCAATGGACAATCAGGAGCATTCTTAGCTTTACAATCCGGTCCGTGGGACTTTGGTGCACACATTGTGTTTGCGAAAGAGTTAGGACTTGTGTGTCTAAAATTAGACGGGACTAATAGACAAGCTAACGATCAAGGTTTTTGTGTATTTGGACAACCAGAAGTCTGTAGAGAATTATTAGAAATAGTAAAGGGGATAGATAATGAAAACAGTTAAAGATTCATTAGGAGAAATAACCATCGATGAAACAGCTCTTTATGGAGCAAGTACCGCAAGAGCAAAAATTAATTTTAAGATTGGTAACAAATTAATGCCACTTCAACAAATCTACAGCATCGCTTTGGTGAAAAAAGCATGTGCACTAGCAAATCGTGATTGTCAAAAATTATCAGATGAAAAATGTCAACTAATCGTTACGGCTTGTGATAATATTTTGAGTGGAAAAGTTGATGATCAATTTGTTTTATCAATGTATCAAAGCGGTTCAGGAACGCAAAGTAACATGAATGTCAATGAAGTGATTGCTGGTTTATCCAACGGTAGACTACATCCAAACGATGACGTCAACATGTCGCAAAGTACCAACGATGTATTTCCAACCGCAATGCACTTAACAACTTTACACTTGTTTTCAGAGAATCTATTGCCTGCTTTAAACAAAGTTATTGAGTCTTTTCAAGCATTTGAAAACAAAACAACTTCGGTTTTTAAAGTAGGACGTACGCATCTTCAAGATGCAATTAGTCTAAGTGTTGCCCAAGAATTCAGTGGTTATCGAAGCACCTTAGAAGATAATAAACAATTACTAACCCAGGCAAGTCAATCGTTAAGGAAACTAGCGATTGGAGGGACTGCAGTTGGGACAGGATTAAATACACATCCAGAATATTTAAAATATATGGAATTACATTTAGAACAACTAACTGGGCAGAAACTCAACGTTTTTGTTAATAAATTCCAGCAGCTATCAATGAAAGATGGAATGACTCATTTTCATCATACATTAGCACTTCTAGCTAGCAATTGGATTAAGATTGCTAACGACATCCGTTTTTTAGGCAGTGGACCACGAGCAGGATTAAGAGAATTAATTTTACCGTCCAATGAACCGGGTTCATCGATAATGCCAGGAAAAATTAACCCAACGCAATCAGAAGCCATGATTATGTTATGCACACGAGTATTAGGAAATGATATTGTCATGAGTATGAGTAATAGCATGGGAAATTTTGAACTCAATGTCATGATGCCATTAATGATTGATACAATGATTGAATCAATTTCTTTGTTAACAGATGGTATGAATAGTTTTGTAGATCATTTATTAAATGATTTACAAGTCAATCAGGATACATTAAAGGAATATAATGAACAAACCTTGATGAATGCGGCAGCACTCAATCCAAAACTTGGGTATGACATGGTGTCAAAATGTGTGTTAGAAGCACACCATCAGAAAATCAGTTTGAAAGAGGTAGTTCTTCAAAAAGGTTTATTGAGCAATGATGAATATGACACAATTATGAATATTGAGCATTTGGTTTATCATGATGTTAAAGAATAACCATTTCTGTATTCAATGTGGAAGTCCACTGATAAAACAACTGGATAACGAAAAGTCATTGGTTCCATTTTGTCAAACTTGCCAAACATTTCAGTATGATCCTTTTAATGTGGCAGTTTCGATGATTCTCTTGAATCCAAAAAGAGATAAAGTCTTACTTGTTAAACAATATGGACTTGAAAATTTTCGATTAGTGGCTGGTTATATAAATAAAGGTGACAACGCGACAGAGTGTATTAAGAAAGAACTTTATGAAGAATTAAAATTAGATTCTCTCGAAATGAGATATAACGACACTGCTTATTTTGAACCATCGAATACGTTAATGATTAATTATATTGTCACCCTCAGCAGCGAAGAGGTAGAGTGTAATGAAGAAATTGATGAAGCAATTTGGATGACTTTTGAACAAGCTTGTAAAATAATAAAACCAAATAGTTTAGCTGAACTATTTTTAAGAAAGTTTTTACTGGAGGAACAACATGGAAACAGATAACAAATATGAACTATTACTTCATGATCTTCTAAATCTTTCTCAAGAAGATTTTGCAGAGTATATTGAACATGTCCATCCTTCAGATTTGTTGGAACTGATCAATGATGATGAGATTGAGTTTGATCGAAAAGCCCTATTAGAAAGATTACCTGATGAATTAATCGCAGATTTACTTGATGAAGAAGAGGAAGAAGACAAGTACGAACTCTTGCTTCAAGTTCGTGAAGATAAACGGAAACAAATCATTGATGAAATGTCATCCGATGAACTGGTTGACATGTTAAATGCGATTGAAGATGCAGATGATAAACAAGAAGTTATTGAACTTTTGGATCAAGAAGATCAAAAAGAAGTTCAACAACTTCTTTCGTACGATGAGTACAGTGCCGGTGGGATTATGGCCACTGAGTTTATTTCTATCTATGATAACAAAACAATTCGTAAGGTATTGGCATATCTGAGGGAAATAAAGAATGAAGTAGAAAACCCATTCGCACTTTACGTAACTGACCGCCAACATCATCTAAAAGGTGTTCTTTCATTAAGCGATATCGTTACAGCTGATCTTGATGAGATGGTTCTTGATGTGATGAATCCGAATGTCATAGCGGTACACTATAAAATGGATCAAGAAGAAGTTGCTCGAGAATTTAAAAAGTATAACTTTTTAGCAATGCCTGTTATTGACGATGACAACAGAATCATTGGGGTCATTACAGTAGACGATATCATGGAAGTTATGACAGAAGCAGCAACAGCCGACATGTTACAAATGGCAGGGGTTCATGCTGAAGAAACCGTTGATTCTAGTATTGTTGAAACAATAAAATCTCGTTTACCTTGGTTGCTTGTTAACTTACTCACGGCAATATTCGCAAGCAGTATAGTCAATCACTTCTCTGATACTATCGCAAAAGTTGTTGTATTGGCTGCTTTAAATCCAATCATAACTGGAATGGGGGGAAATGCTGGTACCCAAACATTGACATTAATCTGTCGTTCTATCGCCTTAGGTGAAATTGATAAATCAAATTCATTGTCAACACTTTTTAAAGAAATTGTGAGTGGTTTGTTCAATGGTTTGACAATAGGTTTGTTAGTGGGAACAGTAGGTTATGTTTTAAGTAAAAACGTTTGGATTGGTGTTATCGTAGGTTTCTCAATGATGGTTAATATGGTTGTAGCGGTTATAGCGGGTTTTGGAATTCCACTCTTTTTAGAAAAAATAAAAGTAGATCCTGCTGTAGCAAGTGCCGTGTTTGTAACAACCTTTACGGATTCGATGGGGTTTATGGTCTTTCTAGGTTTAGCAACTATCTTTATAGAAAAGTTAATCTAGTATGAACTGTGTACGATACGATGATTTGTTAATACCAGTCATAATAAATGTTGAAAACGATAAAGTAGTCGACATTTACTTTGATACGACAATGGAAGTCAATGGATACGAAACACCTATTCATCAACAATGTTATCAAGAACTTAAACAATATTTTAATAAAGAGAGAACACACTTTGAGGTTCCAATTGAAATGGGTGGAACTGACTTTCAAAAAGAGGTCTATCTTGAACTCATCAAGATTGATTATGGATCAGTGATTAGCTACAAAGAACTAGCAAACCGGGTTAATCGTCCCAAAGGATACCGTGCTGTAGGCAATGCGAATGGTAAAAACAGATTGCCGATAATCATCCCTTGTCACAGAGTTATTAGTCATTCAAAAACACTAGGAGGATATTCTGGTGGTGTTGAGACAAAGAAGTTATTATTAGAAGTAGAAGGAATTAAATTATGAAAAAAATAGCATTGTTTTGTGGAAGTCGTTTTGATAAACAACAACAATATTTTGAACCAATTAGTGACGCAGTCAAACTGCTAGCTCACAATTATGAAATTATTTATGGTGGTTCCAACACAGGCTACATGAAAGTAGTAGCTGAAAGTGTCAAAGCAGTGGATGGTTATTTAGTTGGGATTATGCCTGCTTTCTTAAAAGACAAAGAATTAGCTTTTGAACAGTGTGATGAGTTTATTGAAGTTTCGGATATGAGTGAGCGTAAAAAGATTATTTTTGAGAAGGCTGATGGTTTTATAGCACTACCAGGTGGTCTGGGTACTATTGAAGAAGTTATCGATGTGCTTTCGTGGGCTCAAATTGGATTAATTAAAAAGCCGATTGGTTTTTTTAATCCCAATCACTACTATGATTCATTGATTGAATTTATCAATCAATCCATTGAAGACGGGTTTATTGAAGAATCATTTAAAAACTTGTTTTTTGTGAGTGATGATATGTCAGTTTTAATCAAAGAGATGGAGGATTCAGATTTTGAAAATCAAGAAGTCTGGGATTTGTATGATAAAGATCGAAACCCACTAGCAAGTACCATTTTTCGAAGTCACTACTCTTTTATTAAAGACTATCAGTATCATTTAGTGGTATTTTTGATTATAAAAGATGGTGATAAAGTTTTACTACAAAAACGGTCTAGCACAAAAGAATTGTTTCCAAATCAATGGGATGTTTCAGTGGGTGGAAGTGTTTTAGCTTTTGAAAATAGTATCCAAGGAATTATCCGTGAGACACAAGAAGAACTGGGATTGTTGGTTAATGAGAACGAATTACAACTAGTTGACTCATTTAGAGATGATGAAAGCCAGTCGTTGATTGATGTTTATCAAATGAACACTAGTTCATTAAATATTGAAGAGCTGATAATTCCTAATGAAGAAGTCTCAGAAGTAGCTTGGTTTAATAAAGAAGAAATAGCTGAAATGATTGAAAAAGGACAGTTCGTCAGAGATTGGATATGGAAATGGAATCTTATCAAGTTAGATTAGCTAAAAACGAAGACTTAGAAAAAGTGTTAAGCCTTTATAGGCAAGCATCTTTGTTTCTAAAAAAGCACAATGTAGATCAATGGCAAAATGGTTATCCAAATCAACAAACATTTTTCGAAGATTTAGAAAAAGAATCACTTTATGTTTTGTGTAATGACGTAGAAATCATTGGTGTGGCGAGTATTCTTAGTGAAAACGATAATAATTATGATGAAATTTATGATGGAAAATGGTTACAAGAAGGACCTTATGTCTGCATTCATCGAATTACAGTGGATACAATGTATAAAGGGGTAGGCAACGCAAAATTATTCATAGATAAAGCAGTAGAATTAGCAACTAAATTGGGATATGCTTCAATAAGAATAGATACCCATCCTGATAATATAGCAATGAGAAAGTTTTTAAAGAGACAAGGTTTTACTAAATGTGGTACTATTTATTTAGAAACCAGTGACTTAAGAATTGGTTATGAAAAATTATTGGAGGAATCTCATGAAGTGGAATAATTCTAGACGCAGTACAAATGTAGAAGACCGTAGAGGCCAAACAACCGGAAGAAGTACTTCTGGTGGAGGTGGTGGCTTTTCACCGATGGCCATGGGTGGTGGTTTAGGTAGTATTATCATCATGATTGTTTTGTATTTTATAATGAATGGCTTAGGTGGTAGCTTTGGAACAGGAAACTCTAACATAACTAACACACCTCCTTCAAACAATCAACCAAGTGCCCCATCATCCGATGAAATGGGCCAATTTATTTCAACAGTGTTAGCGTATACTGAAGATGTTTGGAAAGAACAATTTAAGTTACAAGGAAGAACATATCAAAACCCAACGTTAGTTCTGTTTGATGATGCAGTTCAATCGGGTTGTGGTTATCAATCGGCACAAGTAGGTCCGTTCTATTGTCCAACTGATCGTAAGATTTATATTGACTTAGGGTTCTTTAATGAACTTGAAACAAAATATAAAGCAGGAGGCGACTTTGCGATTGCTTATGTCTTAGCACATGAAGTTGGTCATCACGTTCAAAATTTATTAGGTATTACTGATGAAATGAATAAAATTAGAACCCAAGTCAGTCAAACAGCTTACAACCGTTATTCAGTAGCACTTGAACTTCAAGCAGATTACTTAGCAGGAGTTTGGGCACATCATGTTAAAGGATTTGGTGTTCTTGAACAAGGGGATTTAGAAGAAGCACTCAATGCTGCCAATGCGATTGGTGATGACACAATTCAAAAGCGGGCTCAAGGATATACTGTTCCAGATAGTTTCACACATGGTACTTCTGAACAACGAAAGTTCTGGCTATATCGAGGCTTTGAATTTGGAGATTTTAAACACGGCGATACATTTAGTGATATTGTAGGGAATTAAGGTGCTAGTCACCTTTTTCTTTTGTTTGAATACATTTTATTTAATTGATTTGATAGTGGTTTAGTGTATAATAAATTAAAAGGTGGTGGATTATGTTTGTTATTGTTGCGAAAATTAGAGGCCATGAGACAGCTTCTAAAAATTCAAAATTAACCAAGAAAATTGACTCAGTTATAATGAATGTCAATAAAATGTACAGTTCCGATTTTTATGAGCCGTTTCATCGAATTAACAATCACTCATTTGAAGGCGTTTTACACAAAGGAATTTATGTTTTAGAAATGATTGACAAACTTAAGTATGGACTAGATGTTTATGATGTTGGGTTTGGTGTTGGATTTTGTGAAGGCAACGTTCAAGAAAATCCTGTTCATGCCATCGAACAAGGCAAAGTCAATGCTTACCAAGCTTTAGAAAGACTTGAAGAAAAGAGCGACTATGGAAATGCTCATATCCAAGTATCTTTAGGTCGACAAAATTCACTAGAAAATATAATTAATGCTTCGCTTCGTACTACTGATTTTATTGAATCAAGATGGCGCTTATCACAACATGATCTAGTGAAGTATTTAGTGCTAAATTATGGTTTCATGGAAAACTTTACACAAAAAGATGTGGCGCACGATCTTAAGTTATCTGCTCAAAATTTTAATCAACAGTTAAAGAATAGTGGATATTTTAATATTTTAAAATTAAAAAGAGAAATCACGATTATTATAGAGCAATATCGACGCTCTCAGCATAGAAATTAGTTTAGAAAGAGGTTGTTATGAGAAAAGGGTTATATGGTCGTTTGTTCAGCTTATTTTTTGTAACATGGGCTGTTTACTCGATTGTCTTTTCACAACTTATCCCGTTTTTACACAGTATTGGTTACAGTGAAAACCAAATATCATGGATGTTAACTGCCTCCGCTCTTATTGGAATGATTACACAACTTCTAGTCGGTTATTGGTTAGATAAGTATCAAAAAACAAAAGTATTTTTTGTAGGTTTGATTATTGCTGTTTCAGCACTTTCAAGCATTGCCTACTCCGTATCACACTTAAATTTTTGGCTTCTCTTTTTTATGGTGTCAATCTTTGTGGCTTTATTTCGAGTGTCATCCAATGTAGCAGAAACCTGGGTTTATCAAATTGATGATGAAGTGATGAGCCGTTTTGGTATTATTCGTATTTTTGGGTCGATTGGATGGGCAATTGCTTCCATTGTTGTAGCATCAATGATTGAGAGATATAATTACTTTTCAATTATGCCGATTGTTTTAGTTTTAACGATTATCATATTATTCCTATGTGTCAACATTCCAGATTCTGAAAAAGTATCTACTGCTAATAGTTTGAATTTTAGGGATATTAAGATATTGCTTGCTAATAAGCAATATCTTTTAGGACTTTGGTTTTTCTTTATTTTGTTTATGATTTATAACTTTGATGGCATCACTGGTATCTATAAAATGATTGAGTTGGGCTCATCCAACTCATTAATTGGTTTTAAATGGTTCGCTCAAGCAATAGTAGAAATTCCTTTGATGGCACTTGGAGCTAAATTGATAATTAAACTATCCAATCGTAGTGTCTCATTATTTACTGCAATCTTTATGGGACTCCGATTTATTTTGTATGGACTCGCAACGACACCAGAACAAATGGTTTGGATATCTTTATTACAAGCATTTACCTTTCCTACTATGTTATTAGCCCAAAAAGATTATGTTGCGAAAACTGTTCCGATAGAACTACGTTCAAGTGGGCACATGATTATGACAGCAATAACATCAAATATTCCTGTTATTTTGGTTCCACTTATTTCTAATATGGTCTCTGGTTTTGTAAGTAACTCACAAATATTATTAGTAAGTGGGTTACTGTGTTTTGTTCCAATTTTGTTGTTGAAGGATGTGAAGATATGATAATGACACTTGTATTTGTTCGCCATGGCGAAACAGAATCTAACAAAAGTAAAGTAATGTCTGGACACTATGATACACCATTAACACAAGAAGGAAGAAATGAATTGTCTGAATTAAGACAACGACTAAATTACCCTGAAACAGACATGCATTTTAGCTCAGATTTATCGAGAGCTATTGATACATTTAATATTTTATATTCACCAAAGCACTTAGATAAGACGCTTCCTGAATTTAGAGAAACTTTTTTTGGAGAGTTTGAACAACAACCAATCCATGAATCGATTGATGTTTTTTATGATGCTTTCTTAAACAACAAAGAAGTATATGAGATTGAGAATTATGATGGACTAAAAACCCGACTATTAAGTGGAATGAAGATAGTACTCCAACAGCTAAGGGATAATAAAAAATCATCCGCAACTATCGTTTGTCATAACGGTGTGATACGAATGATTCATCATTTAATGACAGATTCTCCTATAATGAAGTATCGTGATGTGATGATACCCAATGGAATGGGTCTGATTGTTAAACTTGAAGAGAATGAGAATCTGGATATTCTTTCAAAAACGTGTACTTTCTTTGGAGAGTAACTACACCAAAAGCAACTAGTGTTCCCAAGGCTATTCCAACGATGACATCACTTGGATAGTGAACAAATAAATAGAGGCGACTAAAAGCCATTAAAGAAGCTAATAGGATCATTAGAAGTGATCCTTTTTCTTTTCTAAAAGCAAAGACCATTGCTACCGCAAAACTACTGGCACTATGTCCAGATGGCATGCTGTAACTGCTAGGAATTTTGATAAGCAAATCAAAAGGATAATCGATAAAGGGGCGGTTTCTAGCGATGATGTTTTTTAAGATTAAATCATTGATGACAAACTCAGTTATTAATGAGATTGCACACAAGATGCCCAGTACTCTAGTCTTTCTATTGACTAGTAAGCCAAATATAATGACGAGCCATAAGATTCCAGCTTCTCCTAAATGAGTGTAAAATACCATAAAAGGAGATAGAAAATCATTGACTAAAAATTGTTGAATCCAAAGTAAAATATCTAAGTCCATAAAATCTCCTTTGTGTTTTCCTATTATATCACAAAGTCATGTTATAATAAATTAAAGAAAGAAGGGATAATATGATTGGTATTATTGACATTGGCTCAAATACCATAAGGCTAAATGTTTATATGGTAAAGAATAATGAGTTTAAAGTTGTATTTAGTTCAAAGGAAATGGCTGGTCTAATTGGTCATATTGACAATCAACAATTAAATGAAAAAGGTATCCTTAAGTTGATTGGGATATTACAAGATTTTAATTATATATTAAAGTCACTCAATATTACTGAAATTTATCCATTCGCGACAGCATCTCTAAGAAATATTACTAATTCAGATGCGGTGCTTCAACGTATAAAAGCTGAAACGGGCTTAACCATCGATTTGATAGAAGGAGAGAATGAAGGGATTCTTGGTTTTAATGGTGCCATAAATTATGTCAAGGTACCTACAGCACTGCTAATCGATATCGGTGGTGGTTCTACTGAAATTGTTCCTTATAGTCACTTTAAAATAATCTCCAGTGTTTCTTTGCCGATTGGTTCACTTAATTTATACAAACAGTATGTCAAGGGTATTATTCCTACTCAACAAGAAATTAAAAACATGAAAAAAGCTGTTACCAAAATCCTGGTTGAAAACAATCCTCATCCGGCATCTTTCAATACACTAGTTGGTGTTGGAGGCACGATTCGTGCTTTAAAGAAGATGAATGCTTACTTGTATGATGATCAAACAATCACCGATAGTCGTTTCAATGCAATTTTTGATAAAATAAGTGATGAAAGTGAAAAAGCGATAAGCACTATTTTAGAGGTTGTCCCTGATAGAATCCATACGATAATCTGTGGTTGTGTCATTTTATCGTGTATTATGAAACATTATAACGTCAAAGAAATTGTTGTATCTGAGTATGGAGCTAGAGAAGGGTATTTAATTTTAAATCAATTGACCAATTAGGGAGAATTTGGTATGGATCAGAAGAATCTATTTATAAGTCGTGAGTTGTCATGGCTAGAGTTTAATCATAGAGTACTATATCAAGCGTTGGATGAGAATACACCACTTTTAGAGAAGATGGGTTTTTTATCAATTTATGGTAATAATTTAGATGAGTTTTTTATGGTGAGAATGGGATCATTGTCTGATCAAATGATTGCGATTCCAGATAAGATTGATGAAAAAACTGGGGACAATGCGGCACAACAAATAGCGAATGTAGAAGAATGGTTGAAACAACATGATAAGGAAGTTGAGAAAACGATTAAGAAAGTTCTAAATCAGCTTCCTCAAACAGGAATTCAGTTTGTTAACTTTAAAAACCTTGATAAAGTAGATCAGCTTCTAACTAAGAAGTATTTTAATAATGAAATCAAGCCATTGCTTTCTGCTCAAATTATTGATCCACATCATCCTTTTCCTTTTTTGAAGAATAAATCAAGTTATGTGATGGCACGTCTTGAAGACAAGTTTAAACAAATTAAATATGGAATTGTTCCTACTGAGAATCTTCCAAAATTTTTAAACTATTCTATCAATGATCAAGAAAGAATAATATTAGTTAACGAATTAATTAAAACCTATTTATCTAACCTCTTTAAAAAATATACGGTAAAAGAAGTTGTGACCCTGCGAGTTACTCGAAATGCGGATATCGATATTGGTGGGGAAATGATGGATGATCATTTTGATTTTGTCGATATAATGGAAAAGTTACTGAAAAAGAGAAGACGATTGGGAATTGTACGAGTTCAGCTATCCGACCCGTTATCGATTGAGTTTCAAAACTACCTGACTAAAGAGTTAAATATTGCTTCAAGACACTTGTTTGTTAATCAATACCCACTAGATTTGAGCTTTGGTTTTGCTCTTAGAAAAACATTTAAAGAAAGTAGACCTCAAGATATCTATCCATTAGCAACTCCAGTAGTTAGTTTGGATTTCGCTAATAAGAGTGGTATGGAATACATTAGTCAGAAAGATGTCTTATTGTCGTATCCATATCAAAGTTCACAACCTTTTGTTCAACTGATTTATGAAGCAGCCAACAATCCAGATGTTGTTTCAATAAAAATTACACTGTATCGTCTAGCCAGTCCTTCACGATTAGCTTCTGCTTTGGTATTTGCTGCAGAAAAAGGTAAACAAGTAATTGCTATGATGGAGTTAAGAGCCCGTTTTGATGAACAATCAAACATTGATTATTCAAAGATGTTAGAAGATGCTGGATGTACTGTTCTTTATGGTTTAACGGAGTATAAAGTTCATAGTAAAGTGTGTTTGATTACGATTAGAAAACCATCTGGAATCCGGTACATTACCTATATTGGTTCAGGCAACTTTAATGAAAGTACTCAAGAACAATATACAGATTTAGCTTATATAACTGCAAATCAATTTGTTGGAGAAGATGCTAACAGTCTTTTTGATGCACTCTCCATGAATGAGCTCGTAGAATCAAGTAATACTATGTGGATTGCTCCAAATACTTTTAGAAGTGAAGTAATCGCGGAGATAGATCGCGAGATAAATTATCATCAAGTCAATGGTCATGGTGAAATTACAATGAAACTCAACTCAATGAATGATTTAGTGTTGATGAACAAACTGGTGGAAGCTTCTCAACAAGGAGTTACAGTAAACTTAATTATTCGAGGGATTTGTTGTATGATTCCAAAAGTTGAGGGGTATACTGAAAACATTAAAATTAAATCAATTGTTGGACGCTATTTGGAACATTCCCGTATTTTTAGATTTGGGAATAAAGAGAGAGCAAAAATCTTTTTAGGATCTGGTGATTTCTTGAATCGAAATACACAACGTCGCGTTGAAGCCTTTGTTCAAGTATCTCAAAAGGATTTGAAAGAACAGATTCACTTTATTCTAGATACAGAAATTGATGATAATTGTCATGGTTGGTTAATGAATAGCGATAGTACTTATACACAGTTAAAAGGTAAACATTTAAGACACTCTCAAGAAATCATCAAAGATTATTATAGTTCTTTAACCATGCAACCAATCGTTGTTGAAAAAGAAAAAGTTTCTTTCTGGCAAACGCTCATCAAGAAACTTTTAGGTTAAAATGTGTAATTTTCAAAGAAAGTTCTAAAATATTGTTTAAGTTTTACTGCTATCTCATTGGCAACATTGACTACATTGTCATGAGAATGTTTATGCTTCTGAATACCTGTTGCCATGTTGGTAACACAGGAGATACCTAGCACATTCATACCACAATGGTTTGCGGCAATTGTTTCTGGGACAGTAGACATACCGATTAAATCACATCCTAGTATTTTAAATGCTTGGATTTCTTTTCGAGTTTCATAGTAAGGTCCACTGAAATACCCAAAGCAACCTTTCTCAAGGTCAATCGCATTGGATGATAGAAATGCTTCTTGTAACTTGTGACTATACGGCTCACTCATATCAGGAAAGCGGGGACCAAGTTCATCTATATTTTCTCCAATAAGTGGGTTATTAAAGACAAGATTAATAAAGTCTTCGATTAAAACAATATCCCCTGGTTTATAGTTTTCATTGATGGCACCACAGGAATTAGTCACGATCAAGTTCTCAATTCCTAGTTGCTTGAATAGGTATACTGGTAACACCACTTGTTTCATGCTAAATCCTTCATAGTAGTGAAAACGTCCTTGCATCATTAAGATATATTGACCTTTAAAAGAACCTAAAACTAATTTTCCACCGTGTCCTTTAACGTTTCCAATTGGAAAGTGCGGGATGTCTTGATAGAGAATCTCTGTTTTATCGACCAGTTCATCTACGAGTTCACCAAGACCACTGCCTAAAATTATGGCTACTTTTGGTACTTCTTTCATCACTTTTTTAACAGCGTTAGCACTGTCAACAATCTGTTGATAATAATTCATACAATCACCCCTCATATCATTATACCAAAACTTGCGAGTATGATACAATGGAAGCCGGAGGAAGTATGAAAAGATTAACACGATTATTGTTATTACTAGCAGTTATTCTAGGTGTTGTTGCTGGATGTTCGACAATAACGCCTCAAGTGAAAGAACCACAAAACCCACCTGTTATTAATACAAGTATTAAAAAAGATGGGGAATATACTTCTAAAGAAGAGGTAGCTTTGTATATCCATACCTATGGTGAATTGCCGTCGAACTTTATTACAAAACAAGAAGCAATGGATTTAGGTTGGGTTGCATCAAAGGGAAATCTTAATGAAGTAGCACCTGGTAAAAGTATTGGTGGAGATCGGTTTTCAAATCGAGAAAAATTGTTACCAACTGATAAATCGATAAAGTATTTTGAATGCGATATTGATTATAGGTCTGGTCCACGAAATGGTTTACGAATTGTTTATTCGAATCGAAAAGAGGTTTATTACAGTGATGATCACTATGAAAGTTTTGAGAGGTTGTATTAATGAGTAAAATAGTTGCGATGTTAGATGGACGTTATATGGTTGAAAAAAACCAAGTTCATGAGTATTTAGTGAATAAATTTAATTTTCCTTCCTACTATGGAAAGAATTTAGATGCATTGTATGATTTATTAGTAACGTATAGCAACGATGAAGAATTGATGATTATGTTGATTTATCCTGAAGTATTTATTGATAATGTTGGTCAATATGCTATGGACATGATTCAAACCTTTAAAGATGCTGCTGCTCATAATAGAAAGTTATCTTTTAAAATGAAAAAGATCGCTTATATAAGCGATCAAGGTCTGTTTCGATAATTAAACAAAGTAGTCATGTGCCCACTTTTCAATTGGACCCAAAGCAATTACTAATTCTTTGCCTTGGTCACTTAATTGATAAGTGTGAGACACTTCATGATCTACTTTTTTTATTAAGTCGTACTCAATTAATTCATTCAATCGAATTGATAAAGCTCTCGGAGTAATCGTCTGTAGAGCTTCTTTTATTTCAGTAAAGCTTAATTCATTGTTAGGATTAAGCGAAAGAGTGTGTAAAATAATCCCACTCCATTTCTTAGAAAGAATAGAAAAAGCTTGAGTGATGTAGGGACATGCGTTTGCCATAGTTTCACCTCAAGCTAATTGTAAGTTAGTATAAATAATATATCAAGAAATTTGACTATCTAAATTCGATGGGCTTAACTTCTTTAAAGCCATTTCGAGCAGTGAAGTTAACATCAACCGGTAACGCCTCGATAACAGCAATCGGATTAAGTGTTTCATAGTCATATTGCATTAATTGTTTCTCATCAAATTCACCAGCTAAAATGCAGACTTCTGATTTTAGACCAGTTGCAGAAGAAACTGAACTGTCATAGACATTGACATAAGCTTTAGTGAGTGGAGTAACTGCACATGCTTCTGTAGCAACACCGAGAGCTAAAGAACATAAATATGCATAGCATCTTTCGTTTAAGTTTGTTTTTGTAAGCTTTTTATTGGTGTATTTTCCATTCTTATCAAATTCTACGACATTATCAATAATGTCTTCTTGTAAATTGACATATACATCAACAACGATTGCGGAAGCTTCATCAATATTCATTTGATAGTAGTGAGATAAAGAAGTAACGTCATCATTAAAACAATCAAAACCACCTACTAATTGAATGAATTCGTCCATTGCTTTTGGTTCAAATCGTTGGAGGCGAGTTGCTAATGTTGCTTCAACATGATGAACCTCACGATTTGCGTCATCTTCTTGGATTGCTTGATAAAGAGCTTCTTGAAGATCTTCCATTTCATTGTCTTCGCGCTTAAACAACTTATCGAAAAAACTAGGTTTATAGTTTTCTATTTCGTTTAATGCTTGTTTTTGGCGTGGACCAATTTCACGAGTCACGTACTCAATCGGAAGTTGATCAAAATTAAAGAAGTCATATGCTTCATTATGAATGTGACTAAGAGCATATAAAGCATTTTGGTAATCATTAACAGCTACTTCTTTGTCAATGTCACTGGATGCATTTATCCCAGATGAAGTTGCTTTGGCTTTCTTGCTTTTTGTACCGAAACTCTTGGTATAGCTTAATCCGGTACCAGGAATTCCAATCGACGCTTGTTTTCTTCCTGAGGTATTCACTGTGAAACGGGCACCTGGAATCCCAAACGATAAACCTGCACTTTGTTTACCAACATTGAGGTTGATGAATTTTCCTAAACGAATTCTTTTTCTAAAATTTATTCCCATAGTGATCTCCAATTCTTTGAATTAATCATAGCATAAAATTGGGTGTTTATTAATAAAATGGTATAATACTCGTATGATAAATTTAGACAAATCAATTGACAGTCAACACTTAACAATCGAAAGTAATCATATTGAATCAACTTTTCGAGTACTGCACCTAAGCGATGTTCATATTCCAAGACCAGATGTTCCACTAACCTTGATTGTAAAGACAATTGCTAGATTGCATCCAGACGTTATTTTTGTAACAGGAGATCTATTTGATTGCAGAGCAACATCTAAAGATGTTGATGTGATTAATTCGTTTTTGCTACAACTAAATTCTATTGGAAAATTGTTGTGGGTTAGAGGGAATCATGAGTTAAAAAATCGATATTCAAAAGAAATTCTTGACAAGTTGGTGATACAACCATTAATGAATGAATATATTCAAGTAAGAGATGATATTGAAGTTCTTGGAGTGGATGAAACAGCTCGCTACGTGAGAAGCCAAAATAAATCGGGTCGATTGACTTTGGTGCTGAGTCATCATCCTGAAAGCTATAGTTATCATCTGACTGGTCCTCACTGTTTTCAGTTTTCAGGTCATGTTCATGGAGGACAGGTTCGAGTAGGAAATCAGGGACTATTTGGTCCTGACCAAGGAGTTCTATTAAAGTATTCAAAAGGATATTATCCGATGGGAAATCAAAGTGGTTTAATTGTTTGTGCTGGGTTGGGTCGTTCAATATTTCCAATGAGAATCAATAATCCATCACACATTGTTGTGGTTGATTTTATACCAGTAGGGTATAATAAGAAAAGTGAGGTTAGTGTATGAGTAAAGAGAAAAAACAAAAAGTGTATTTAGCAAGTTTAATTATGGGACTGTTTACCGGTAGTGTTCTCTATTTTTTGATTCAAAGTAAGAGTGATAACTTGTGGATGATCGGTTTTGTAATCGCAATGTTATTAGTTTATTGGTTCATAGTGAGATCAATCGTTGCTTGTAAGAAGCCAGTAACAATACCTAAGGGTGATTTTTCAAAAAGTGCTGCTACAATTTTCAATGCTTTGGGTGATAAGAATGTTGTTTCTTTAGAGCACTGTCAAACCCGAGTTAAAGTATTAGTGAAGGATTCGAGTCTAGTTGATGTTTCCAAGATTAGAAGTGCAGGGATTCAAGGTGTAATAAAACCGTCGAACACATCAGTTCATTTGGTTGCGAAAGAGATGGTGAAGCCACTTTTTGATGCCCTTATGGATTTACTAGAAAGTAGGAAATAATGAAAAAAACGATTATATTTGGTTTGAATGATAGAGCTTTACAGTATGCACTTAATCATAGAGATGAGGAAATTTCGGTAGTAGATGTTAAGAATTTTTTACGACGACCAAAATATGTAAGCTTCAATGAGGACATTACCCAACTGTTTTATCATTCAGCCCAAGTGAGAAAATCACTCATGAGTGAGAGTTTAGAAGAATCACAGGAATTCTTTAGACAAATATCGAGTAGTCATCATGAGAAAGAAAAAGAACTAAAGAAACTATTGGTTGATAAGTTAAATAAACTAAATGTTGTACTCTACCGTGGCCATGTATCCTTTAGTGGTGATCATCAAGTGACGCTTCGTTATTTAAATAATGTTGATGTCGTTGACTATGATCAAGCGTATCTAAATGCAGGTTTTCATGAAAAACATGACCGTGAGCATGCTTTTGTATTTACTTTGGATGAGCTTATTCATGGTGAACATCTGTATGAATCAATGATTATAGAAGCGAAGACACTTCGAAGTGTTGAAATTGCGGAAATGTTTGCACATTTTGGTTCAAAGGTAACCTTGGTTTGTGATCGTAAATTCTTTAATCAGATTGATCATTTAATGTTTCGAGATGCGATTAAACAAAGTTTAATTGATGCTAATGTAACGATAGTAGAGAAGAAGCTCATTGATTCAATTGAGTATCATGACACAAATTTGACAGTTTCTTTAAAACCTCAATCTCAATTAGCTTTTGAGATAATGGAGAGCGATGGAGTTGATTCAGTCACTGCTGATATTTTGATTGTTGAAGGGGAGCAAGTTCTAAACACTTTCGATAAAGAATTACAGGTCTTTGAGAATTTGCCTGAACCAACAATGAAGATTATTTATCTATCAATGCCTTTTGTAACTTTAGAGAAAAACAAACACACTAGTCATAAAGTGGTTCGTTTAGATGCTTCTCAAATTCCTTACTTTGTATTAAGGTACGAAGAAGATGGAGGACTTGAAGTGAGTGTGAATCCTGAAACAATGGAAATTACGGCAGCATCTATCTTTACGCATCAAGCAATCGATCTTGGGCAACTTATAGGTTTGATGATGAATCAATCGTTAAGTCTTGATACTATCCGAGATGTTTCACCCGAATCAATCTTTTCAGTTTTGTTAAAAGTGAAAGAGAGCGTGTAGCTAACGATGGAAGAACTTAAAAATAAACCTCAAGAAATGAAAATTGCGGTCTTAATTGATGGAGACAATTCTTCATATCAGAGAGTTAGTGAAATGTTAGAGGAAATTGCTAAGTATGGAGTTCCTACGATAAAGCGAATTTATGGGGATTTTACTAAACCAAGTCTAGAGGGTTGGAAAAGCAATCTACTGGATAACGCGATTACTCCGATTCAACAGTATGCGTATACAACTGGTAAGAACGCAACTGATTCAATGATGATTATCGATGCGATGGATATTTTGTATTCGAAAAATGTTGATGGTTTTTGTATTGTGAGTAGTGATTCTGACTTTACTCGTTTGGCTGTTAGACTTCGAGAAGCTGGAAAATTTGTGATTGGTATGGGTGAAGAGAAAACACCGACTCCTTTTATTAAGTCGTGTGATCGATTCATTTATTTGTCTGTAATTACTAGACAAAAATCACAACCAACTAAATTGAAGCTTCGTGACATTAAAGAACTTAAAGAGATGGTTCAGATTGCGATTGATGATGTTGCGGATGATAGTGGATATGCTTTTTTAGCGGATGTTGGTAATATCATTAATAAGAAACATCCTGATTTCGATCCTCGTAATTATGGGTATATGAAGCTTTCTCATTTGATTAAAGACTTGAAAGATTTCATGTTGGATGAAAGACCGATTGGAAAATCGGGAGTGAAACATGTGTATATAAAAAATAGGAGTGAAGAGTAATGAAAGCAGTTTATCCAGGATCGTTTGATCCAATTACTTTAGGACATATTGATGTTATTAAACGAGCATCGAATATTTTTGAAGAACTCACCATTGCGGTGATGCTTAATCCACGTAAAACAACGACGTTTAGTATTGATGAGAGAATGAACATGATTAAGGATGCTGTTAAAGATCTTAAGAATGTTGAAGTGACTACCGATGTTGGTTTAACGGTTGATTTAGCGAAACGAGCAGGAGCTAAGGTTCTTATTCGTGGTATCCGCGCTGTTATGGACTATGAATCAGAGTTACAAACTGCAACTGCTAACCAATTGTTAGCTCCAGAAATTGAAACAGTATTTTTAGTTTCTAGACCTGAGTTCTCATTTATTTCGAGTTCAACGATTAAAGAAATTGCCTTTAATCATGGAGATATTTCCAGAATGGTGACACCAATGGTAGAAAATGCCATCAGAACCCATTATGGCTACTAATAAAGTAATTTTAGCCAGCAAGAGTCCTCGTCGAAAAGAATTGTTACAAAGCATTGGCTTGAAGTTCGACGTTGTTAATAGAGAAGTTGATGAAATTTATCGAGATGGTTTTTCTTTTGAGAAACAAATTCAACTAATTGCTTTGGATAAAGCCATTGCAGTACACCAAGAGTTTCTTGATTCGATGATAATTGCTGGGGATACAATTGTTGTGTGTGATAACCAGCTTTTGGGTAAGCCAAAGGATATTGAAGAAGCAAAAAGGATGCTAAGCTTATTGTCTGGTAAACGTCACCAAGTAATTAGTGGTGTTTGTGTCGTCGATTCAAAGGATATTCAAATTTATTCAGAAGTTAGTGAAGTTTATGTTAAAGATATTTCACTGGATACAATTGATGAATACATCTCTAGATGTCAACCTTTGGATAAAGCAGGAGCTTATGGAATTCAAGATGACTATTTTCAGCAGTTTTTCTTAGATTTTATTGAAGGTGAATTTGAGAATGTGATGGGATTACCTTTGATTCGACTTAAAGACTTACTAAGTAGAAAGGGAATGTTATGATTAGACCGTTTCAGATGAAGGATTTATCGAGAGTACTAGAAATATGGTTGAATTCAAGTATTGAGGGTCATCCATTTTTAAATGAATCACATTTTCTTGTCAGTTATGAAGAGTTTCAAAAGGACCATCTTTTGAAGTCACAGTCAACAGTTTATGAGTTGGATGGTGAAGTGATTGGTTTTATTTCTATAAAACAAACAATGGAGCTTTCCGCAATCAATATCGATCCTAAATATCAAAACAATGGTTTTGGTGAAAAGTTATTGGACCACATGAAAGAGAAATTTGCTTTGATGTACATTTCTATTTTTAGTGAAAATACAAAAGCTTTTGATTTCTTAGTTAAAAATGGTTTTGAAGTGGTTCAAACAAAAACAGATTCTTTAACTAAAAAGAAAATAGTAATTCTTCGTTACGAAAACAACCCATTACAGTCGTAAGTTAACCCACTAGTGTGGGTTTTAATTTATAAAGAAAAGAGAAGAAAATGAAAGTAATATTAACTGGAATGACAGGAACACTTGCTCCATATGTAAATGATGCATTGAAGAAAAAGGGGTATGAAGTCATTGCTTGGAATCGGTCGGATGTTTCGACTGAAAACCAAGAGGAAATTAATCAATTTATACAAAAAACACAACCCGATTATTTCTTCCATTTAGCGACGGGTCCAGAAGCTTGGATTCAAAAGATTATTAATTCTTTAAAACCATATTCAATCCCATTTCTTTTCACTTCAACTGAGTCTGTATTCGATGAGTCGCAAAAAGGTCCTTTTACTACAAAGACTGAACCGGGATCAATGAGTGATTATGGTAAGTACAAACGTTCGTGTGAAAACACAATTAACGAGAACTATGCAGATAATGCGTACATTGTTCGGATTGGTTGGCAAATTGGATTAGAACCTGTTAAGAACAACATGTTGAAATATTTAGTGAATAATAGTCCAATTTATGCATCTGATCAGTGGATTCCTTCAACTTCATTTATGCCTGATACCGCTAACGCACTTATTAAGATCATAGAATCTTTTCAACCGGGGCTTTATCACGTTGATGGTAATGAAGAGAACTGGAACTTTTATCAAATTGTTGTTTCTTTAAAGGAAGTGTTTAGTTTGCCAATTACGATTTATAAGGACAGTAGTTTTACTCGAAACAATCGTTTGATTAATGATCCTATTTTGATTCAATCGATTCAAGAGACTATTCGACAATTGATGAAACAAAAGAATCAAGGTTGATAAATTCCTTGACTTAAAAAGTAAAATTGAATTATCTATAAAAGTAAGTCAAAAACTAAAATGACCTCAAAATATCCCCACGGCAAAATAAAACCCACTAAAAAGTGGGGAATTTGTTAATGGTGCCGATACCGAGAATCGGACTCGGGGCTGAGCATTACCATTGCTCTGTTTTACCACTAAACTATATCGGCGTTGCTATACTATAATACCCAAAATAAATGTCTTTGACAAGTGAGTTCATCAAAAAGTATTGTAGTAAATTTAAAGAGTGATAAAATAATCTTGGAGGAAATGTATGAATCCAAAAGTCTATGAATTCGAAGCAGTCATAAAGAAAGTTGAAGACATTGATGGAGCGTACATTGAGTTTCCATACAATGTCAAAGAAGAGTTCAATAAAGGAAGAGTGAAAGTAAAAGCTACTTTTGATGGAGTTAACTATGATGGTAGCTTAGTAAGAATGAAAACCGTCCAGCATATTATTGGAATACGAAAAGACATTAGGAAAAAAATTATTAAACAAGCAGGTGATGTTATAAAAGTCACCATACAGGAGAGAGAATAATGGCTAAATATGAAAGAAGAATCAATAGAGGAGTAGGGGAAGTAATTTCCATCTGCCATGAAACAATTATCAAAGGTAGCATGAGTGCATCCTTTGAAGATGGAAGTAGTTTTATCCACGAGGGAGTGCGTTGTGAAGTTAGAGTTTACGAGCGCTACAGTTACTTAGGTGGAAACAGAGTTAGCTTAAATGTGAGTGTTATCGGAGACAACAATTCGTGTCAAGTAAGTTGTATTACTTCAGGTGGTTCTCAAGCAATGTTCTTTAAAATAAATACTTTCGGAGAAACTGGGTTTTTAAATACTCTCATTTCAAGACTCGAATCACTTTAAGAGAAGTGATATAATAAATTAGATAATCAGGAGGAAATATGTACAACACACAATTAGTAACAAAAAACATGTATTGGGTAGGAGCAAGTGATCGCAGAATCTCTCGATTTGAAAATATGTTCCCAATAGAAAAAGGAATTGCTTATAATTCCTATTTAATTTTAGATGAGAAAACATGCCTTTTAGATACAGTGGATAAGAGCATATCTGAAATCTATATTGACAATATTCTCTATGTATTAGACGGTAGAAAACTTGATTATTTAGTCATCAACCACATGGAACCAGACCACTGCGCTAACATCGAAAGAATCTGTGAGTTATTTCCAGATGTAACTCTTGTTGGAAACAATAAAACATTTACCTTTCTTGAACAATTCTATGAATCAGACTTAACTGCTCGTTATCATGTTGTTAAAGACAAAGAAGAACTATCCCTCGGAGAAAGAACACTAACATTTTACTTAGCACCAATGGTTCATTGGCCAGAAGTTATGGTAACTTATGTCAATGAAGATAAAATTCTTTTTTCAGCGGACGCATTTGGTACTTTTGGAGCCTTGGATGGAAACTTATTCTTTGACCAAGTTGATGACAAAGAAGAACTTGTTAGTGAATATCGTCGATATTACATTAACATAGTAGGGAAACATGGAGCCAACGTACAAAACTTATTCAAGAAAATTACAGAGCTTCCAATTAACATGATTTGTGCTCTTCATGGACCAGTTTTTAGAGAAACAGAAGATATTGAATTTATTATGGATAAGTATCAAAAATGGTCTACCTATACTCCAGAAGAAAAGGGAGTCGTTATTGTATTTGCGAGTATGTATGGAAACACAGAATTAGCTATGGATATTATCGCAAGTAAACTTTCTGAAAGAGGTGTTAGAAACATTAAGGTGTTTGATGTATCTCAAACAGATCCTTCGTATATCGTTGCTCAACTTCACCGATACTCCAATGCTGTTTTCTCAGCGATTAATTACAATGCTGAACTGTATCTTGGAATGAGCACACTGTTACAAGAAGCTATTATGACCAACTATCAAAATCGTAAAATCAGTTGGGTAAATAATGGATCATGGGCAGGAAAGAGTTTACAAATGGCTCAAGAAATCATGGCGAAAGGTAAGAAGATAGAGACAGTTGGGGAAACCCTTGTCTTGAAGTCTGCATTGAAGAAAGAACAATTGCCTGAAGTAGATGCTCTTGTTGAGGCGATAGTAGCAAGTCTAGAAAACGAATAATAACTAAATATTAAACAAAAAAAGGCTGTTGGTACTGACCTAGACTAATGGTACCGAATAAAAAAAGTTTTAGCTGGTATATG
>CAZWPP010000008.1:0-26313 GCA_964635335.1 uncultured Erysipelothrix sp.
GAGGTGTGCCAATGCCAAACGTTATAACACACGGCTTAATGGCTCAAGATGTGGTGGGTGTCCTCGAAGAAAGTAGAGTTGCTACAGCAATTCAAACCTATCCACAATTATTTTTATTAGGAAGTAATGGTCCTGACTATCTGTTTTATTATCGATTCTTAAGCAGTGATCAGGACGCAAAACATATAAGAAATATTGGAAGTATCTTTCATAGCTCTCATGTGAATGATTTTTATCGTGCTGGTTGTGAATATTTAATGAGTTTAGAAAATGACAGCGAGTACGATATGTTTTTAAGCTACCTTTCAGGTCATTTGTGTCATTGGGCACTCGATACCTTAGGCCATCCTTATATATTCCATAAAACAGGGTTATTGCAAGGAGATACTCGCTACGATCATTATCGATTTGAATCAATGATTGATACATTGATGGTAACTCAGATAAAAAAAGATTCACTCAAAAACTATCCTACCCACAAATTTGCTGACTTGACAAAACACGAAAGGTTAGTTGTCGCGAAAGGGTATCAATACATTACTAAAACGGTACTTAATGACCGAGTTCCTTTGTCAAAATTTACTCAGGCACTTAAAGAAATGTATTATTATACTCGACTTTTATATGACCCAAAAGGATTAAAAATTAAACCTGTTCAATTGATTGAAAAGAAAATATTGAAAGACTCCTGGTTCATATCATCCCACATGGTAAGTAAAAAACCTGATGCAGAGCGTGATATTCTAAATCTAAATCATTCAGTTTGGAATCATCCTAGTGATGAAACAATTGTCTATACGGATTCTTTTGTGGATTTGTACAATCAGTCAATTCAAAGAGGAAAGATTGTTTTAGAACTACTGAATGATAAAGACATCAATAGTTTAATCGGTTATGTTAATGATCGAAATTATGAAACAGGACTCAACACAGATTTGCCAATGAATTACTTTAATTTAGTGTATTAATCATAAAGATAATTTAGAAAAAGGAGGTTTCTTTATGTTAACAAATATCCAAGGTAAAAATGTCCAAATTACTGATGCAATGAGAGAAAGAGCAGATAAAAAATTATCTGTGTTGGACAAGTACTTTAAAGATGCTGATGCGATAGGAGCACGGCTACTTGTAAAGATTTATAATGATCACCATAAGGTGGAAGTTACTGTTGATGCTCCAATTGGTTTATTAAGAGCAGAAGTGAGAGAAAAAGATTTCTATAACGCATTGGATCGAGTTGTTGATAAATTAGAAGATCAAATTCGTCGTCAAAAAACTAAGTATTCTAAGAAACAACGTGAAAAACTATCCATCGCTTTCTTAGAAAATATGGAAAAGATGGAAGAAACAAGCACTGTTGAAACAAAACCTGTTCGTACAAAAACAATAGTAGCAACAAAGTTAGACTTAACTACCGCAATTATGAACATGGAACTTTTGAATCATGACTTCTATGTGTACACCGATGATGAAACGGACGAAGTAGCTGTTGTATATCGTCGTGTAGATGGTGGTTACGGATTGTTAGAAATTGAGAAGGAATAAATAACGTTATATTGTGAAGACCATATAGAATATGGTATAATGACAGGCGTATGAAAGGAAGTTGATTATGGGATTTAAAGATAAATTTAAGGACTTTATTAGTCCAATTGAAGAAGACGAAGATTATGTAGAAGTTGAAGAGCATGAAGCTAAGAATCTAAGTGAATATGAAAGGAGTTCGTCTCAAAGTATGTCACAAGTAAAAACAGACACACGTATGGTCCTTTTTGAACCAAGAACATTTGAAGAAAGTGAAGAAGTAGCTCGTCATCTTAAGGAAAGAAGAGCTGCAGTTGTCAATTTACATCGTTTGCCTGCTACTTTTCAACAACGTACGATTGATTTTTTAACAGGAGTTGTCTTTGCAATTGATGGAACAATTCAAAAAATCGGTCAAAATGTCATCTTGTGTTCACCAAAATCTATTGGGGTTTCTGGTGAAATTAGTTTTGATTTAAACGACGAACAATAAAATAATGGAAACTAAAGAATCGCGTTTTCGTATTCTTAAGCAAGGGTATGATCGATTCGAAGTCGATCGATCGATGGATGAACTTGAAACAAAAATTAATATGCTTGAGACAAAACTAGCAACTTACCAAAAACAAGCAGACTACACAAACAAGCAGTTAGAAGCTACTAATCAAAAGTATCAAGCACTCGTTCAACAGTTATCTATTAGAGAAAAGGCAGCTGATGAAATAAGTCGTTTAGCACTTCAAGAAGCCAATAGTATTATTGATACTGCGAATACCAATGCGGATATTATTGTTAGAGAAGCATTGTCTACCGCAAGATTGTTGTTGGTTGAACTCGCACGAATTTCTAATCAAACTGCTTCAGTCAAGACTGATTTAAAAGATCGAATCATTGAACTATCTCAATTAATAGAAGACTTTCAACTACCAGACATTCCAAATATGGACTGGTTACAAAGCTATAACAAAATTAATAGCGACGACTAAGACACGTTAATTAAATACTCTTTTTTAGAGACTTGTGGGTTGGTGAAACACAAGAAAGAGCTTAATTAGTATCCCTTATGAGCTTTCTTGGTGAATGAAGTAATCAAGAACGTATCTCACGTTACGAGATTGAGTGCACTAGTAATAGTGAACAAAGGTGGTACCGCGTTAAAACGTCCTTTATTGAGGGCGTTTTTTATTTATACGAAAGGAAAATGAGAACATGGATTACAAAGATACACTGCATTTACCAAAAAGCGACTTTGAAATGAGAGGAAATCTTGTCAAGAAACAAACCGATCTCATTCAAAAATGGCAAGATGAACAACTTTACCACACAATGCGTGAGGTAAACAAAGACTGTCAGCCATATGTGTTACACGATGGGCCTCCATATGCGAATGGACACATTCACATAGGACACGCTCTAAATAAAATACTAAAAGATTTTGTTGTGAGATCTCACCATAAACTCGGTTATCAAGTTAACTTTGTGCCAGGGTGGGATACTCATGGTTTACCAATAGAAAATGAAGTAACAAAAAGTGGAGTCAATCGAAAAGAAATATCGGTTGCGGCTTTTAGAGCTGCCTGTGAAGCTTACGCTATCAAGCAAGTTGAACAACAAAAGCTTGATTTTATTAGCTTAGGAACTGTTGCCGACTACGATCATCCATACATTACTTATCAACATGATTACGAAGCAGCACAAGTTGAACTATTTGCGGAAATGGTAGACAAGAAGATGATCTACAAGGGATTAAAGCCTGTTTATTGGTCTCCAAGTTCAGAAAGTGCTTTAGCTGAAGCTGAAATTGAATACAAAGAAAAAAAAGATCCATCCATTTACGTTCGCTTTAAAGTAAACGATGGAAAAGGAATTTTAGATACAGATACATATTTTGTTATCTGGACAACCACTCCATGGACCATTCCTGGTAACTTAGCTATTTCACTTCATCCTAGATTTACATATGCAGTTGTGAAAGTGAACGATGTTAAGTATGTTCTACTTGATGAGTTTGTTGAAGATTTAATGAAAGAGTTTGGATTCGAAGATTACGAGGTTATCAATACATTTAAAGGGGAAGAACTAGAATACATTACTACTCAACATCCATTGTACCACAGAGAATCACTCGTTATTTTAGGGAATCATGTCACCAATGATTCAGGAACAGGTTGTGTTCATACAGCTCCAGGTTTTGGGATGGATGACTACATTGTCGGACAGAAATATGGTATTGAACCTTATTGTAATGTTGATAATCACGGAAAAATGATGGAAGATGCTGGTGATTGGTTAGTTGGACAAACAACAGAAGAAGCAAACAAAACTGTTACAAACCGACTAAGTGATCAAGGGGACTTACTGAAATTAGTTTTTATTACCCACAGTTATCCACACGATTGGCGAACAGGTAAACCAATTATCTTTAGAGCCACTCCACAATGGTTTGCGAGTATTGATTTAGTACGTGACGATGTACTAAAAGAAATTGATAACGTGAAGTGGCAACCTTCTTGGGGTAAACTTCGCATGCACAATATGATTAAAGATCGTGGCGATTGGGTCATTTCAAGACAGAGAGCTTGGGGACTTCCAATACCAATCTTCTATGCTGAGGATGAAACACCAATTATGGACAAAGAGTTAATTGTTCATGTCGCAAGTTTATTTAGTGAACATGGTTCAAATGTCTGGTTTGAGTGGGAAGCAAAAGACTTATTACCAGCTGGATATACGCATCCAAATTCACCAAACGGAATCTTCACCAAAGAAAAAGATATTCTTGATGTTTGGTTCGACTCTGGGTCATCTCATACTGCTGCACTTAGAAAACACGGGTTAACGGTTCCACACGACCTCTATTTAGAGGGTAGTGATCAATATCGAGGTTGGTTTAATTCAAGTCTCATTATTTCTACCGCTGTCTTTGGGTGTGCTCCTTATAAAAATGTCTTGAGTCATGGTTTTATTATGGATGGTAAAGGTGAAAAGTTCTCTAAATCGAAAGGGAATGCTGTTAAACCTGAAAAGATTGTCAACTCTCTTGGTGCTGAAATCTTAAGACTGTGGGTAGCAAGTGTCGATTTTACTTCTGACATTTCAATCTCAGATGACATCTTAAAACAAGTGTCAGAGAACTATCGAAAAATTAGAAATACATTCAGATTTATGCACGCAAATAGTTCGGATTTAAGAAAAGAAGATCGTGTTGATTTAGCGACACTTCCTGCTGTGGATCGCCAAGTATTGGATGAAGTTAACAAAGTATTGAAAAATGGGCTTGAAGCTTATCGTGAATTCCATTTCTCTGATATTACAACATCCCTTACTAAACTTTTAACTAATGTCATGAGTGCTTATTATTTAGATTTTACAAAAGATATTCTGTACATTCATGCTCTCAATGATAAGAGACGCAAAGAAGTACAAACAGTATTATCGTATTCATTAGAAGCACTCATGCATTTAGTCGCTCCAATTTTATCGTTTACTACAGAAGAATTGAATAGCATCATAAACCCTGGAACACGAAGTGTTCATTTAGATGGTTTTGTTACTCAGATCGATAGTCTATTTAATGAACAGGAAGCTGAAGATTTTGAGAAATTGTTTGAATTAAGAGAATCAGTCTATAAAGCATTAGAAGTTGCTCGTGAAAAGAAATTGATAGGAAACTCACTCAAAGCAAAAGTTGTCTTAAACTTAGAAGCATCTACAAAAGCATTGGTTGATAAGTATTTTGCAGAAGACTTAAAACAATGGTTTATTGTTTCTGATGTTGAATATACATCTGAACCATTAGAAGATGTCTTAGGATACCAAGTAAAAGTAGAAGTTGCTACTGGTGTTGAATGTGAACGTTGCTGGAACGTTGTAGAAGAAACAACAGAAGGGTTGTGTGTTAGATGTCAACATCACCTTCACCAATAATTACGTCTCTTCAAAATAAGTACATTAAAGATCTTGTAACGTTACATAGTAAAAAAGGTAGAGATGAACAGGGGACTTTCTTAATTGAAAACGAACATCTCATTGAAGAAGCAATTAAGTCGAACCAGCTAAAAGAATTGATTGTTAGTGATACCTATCAAGGAAAGTTGGATTTTCATAACAAGTTAATAGTCACGGACATCATTTGTCAAAAACTTTCTCAAACTACCTCTAAAAGTCAAATCTTCGGAGTCTGTTCGATGAAGAAACAAGATTTTAAAGGAAGCTATTATCTTGTGTGTGACAATGTTCAAGATCCAGGAAATTTAGGTACTCTGATTCGTAGTGTAGTGAGCTTTGGATGGGATGGAGTCATTGTCTCAAATAATTCAAGTGATTTTTATAACGATAAATGTGTACGAGCAACCCAAGGAGCACTCTTTCATACAGAGTTGCATCGAGGAAATCTAGTAGAGATACTCAATCATCTCAAACAAAAAGGATTGAAGGTTGTGAGTACTGATGTTCACCATGCGAAACCACTCTCAAAACTTGAGAAAAGTCCGATGGCTCTGGTTGTTGGTAGTGAAGGACAAGGGGTCACAGAAGAAGTTTTGAATGTGAGTGATGATATTGTAAATATCGAATCTTCTCACTTTGAATCGTTGAATGTTGGAGTCGCTGGAAGTATTTTGTTATATGTATTAAGAAACTAAAATGGTCTCAAAAGAGACCATTTTTTGTTATAATGAGTCTATGAAAAATCAAATGAGCCGTTTTCAACAGAATACTCAAAAAAGAATCATACAATTAATTATTATGATAATGATCATTGTGATGATTATTTATAACTTGTTGTTTTGGTGGTATGCCAGTAATCAACAGCAATCATCGTTAAATCAAACTCAAACAAATTTGAAGCAATCACTTCAACTGGTTGATTCAGCCCTCACCAAGATATCACAAGATATTACTTTCTCACAGCGTATCAAAGATTTGTTTTTGAATAAGAGTACGGTGAATACAGTCTTATATGATTTCTACACGCTAAAGCAATCACAAAAGGTGGATGCTGAAATTATTGTTTACGATATAGCTGATACGGTTTTGTTAAGTTCTATTGAAGATACTCAAATAACCAATAATTATTCGTTAAAACTCATGAAAGACTCTCAGATGTCAGAACTTCGTGTGTTTAGAATAAATTCAAAAGAAGTCTATTTGATGAATCATTTTTCAATTGTTGAAGCTGGTGAACGAATCGGGACAATGGTATTGTTAGTTCCTGATGAATCATTTCTTAATTTAATTGAATATCAACCAAGTCAATACAGCATTGTCTCTGACAAGAAGACAGCGTATGTCGTGTCTGATAAGCAATTTATTAGTGGTTATTTAAGCAGAATAGTCTTTCAAGATAATGACAAAGACCAAGAGGTTGATGGTGTTCGCTATCTTTTTTCTCTTTCAGAGTATAGTGATTCAATTAGCATTATCAGTTTTATTCCTGTTCAGCGTTTTAATACATTAATGTTGTTTGGCTCCTTCTTAATTTTATTAATTGGAGGGTTGTTATCAATTGTTTTCTTACTAGCATCTCGATCCGTGGTTTCCGTTAGTTCCAAGAGTGTTGATAAATTGTTTACAGAAATGAAGATGTTGTCCAATCAAGAAATTGAATTTTTAGAACTTGAAAGTGATGACGAGTTGCAACAAGTTGCAAGTAAAATCAATGAGTTAATTACTAATCTTAAACAATCCCACCATGAAAATGTTGAACTAATACAAAAAGCACATCAGTTTGAGCATAAACAATTGGTAGCTCAGTTCAATCCTCATTTTTTGTACAACACCTTAGAAGCTATTCGATCTACAATGTATTTTGATCCTGATTTATCTAGTGAAATGATGGCTTATTTAGCGAAAGTCTTGCGGTATAGTCTTGAAGAAAAAACAATTGTTTCAGTTAACCGTGATATTGATTATCTTAAAGATTACTTATCGTTGCTGAAACATCGTTTTGGTAATCGCCTAAACTATGTGATTGACAATCAATTAGTAGGAGTTCCTTTTAGTATCCCAAAGTTGTTGTTACAACCTTTGATTGAAAACTCTTTGAAATATGGGTTTGATTCAAAGAAAGATTTAGAATTAAAAATTGTTTTCAAAGAAGAGAACAATCGTTTAGTGATGAGTGTCAGTGATGATGGACCCGGAATTAAAGAAGAAGTTATAAAAAAATTGTTAGAGCCGAGTTCACACGGTATCTATAATAGTTTTCGACGAAGTCAATTGTTTGATAGTGAATCGACTTTTGATATCATCACAAAGCAGAAAGAAGGAACAACCATCGTTGTTACGTTGAGGAAGATGGATGTATAAAATTGTAATTGTTGAGGATGAACATTTAATAAGAAAAGGTTTGAAATTTGGGATTGATTATTCATCGCTCGATTGTGTAGTCATAGGTGAAGCAGAAGATGGCCAACAAGCAATTGAAGTATTAAATGAGTTAAATCCAGATATTGTAATTATTGATATTAACTTACCAATTAAAACAGGACTGCAAGTTTTAGGTGAGACCAGTCACCTCCACTATAGTGCTATTATCTTAAGTGGGTATAGTGAATTTGAGTACGCACAAAAAGCAATTAAATTAGATGTTGTGGAGTATTTAACTAAACCATTGCAACCGCAAAAGTTGATAGAAGCAATTAATAAGGCTAAAAATAAGCATGATTCAGTCAAATTATTAGATAGAATTGGTGAACAAACCAATGCTATTAAACAACCAAATCTCATGACATCTGTCCGTCAGACAACCGATGAGTTAGTTAAAGAGATGATTGAATACATTAAAGAAAATTACCATGAAAAGTTTACAATGAATGATGTGGTTAAACACTTTGGATACAGTGAAACACATCTAAGTAATAAGTTTAAAAAGCACACGGAACTCACCTTTAACGATTATCTCAACCGCTATCGAATAACTATTGCCATTGAGTTAATGAAACAAGGATTAGTTGATTTTAATGTTCTAAGTGATCGGTGTGGATTTAGTAATACTCAATATTTTGACAAAGTATTTACAAAATATGTCACAATTTCCCTGAAGGAATACTTATCTTTACTTCAATAGTGTGGTATCGTTGGGATTTGTGTGGGATTTTCTTTGAAAGCGGTTGCTGATATTTGGTATTATGAAAACAAGGAGGAAGATTTAAATGAAAAAAATCATCTTATTGTTATTAGTTAGTTTATTAGTCCTTGCTGGTTGTTCAAATAAACCAGCTGAATCCGATTCAAAGAAATTAGTTGTGTACTCTCCAAACTCTGAAGGATTAATCCAAGCGACGATTCCAGCGTTTGAAGAAAAAACTGGAATTAAAGTAGAAATCATTCAAGCAGGAACAGGGGAATTATTTAAACGTCTACAAACAGAAGCAAGCAATCCAGTTGCGGATGTTATCTTTGGTGGAGCATATTCAACATACACTCAAAATGAGAAACTGTTTGAAAATTATACTTCAGCAAATGACAAATTAGTTATTGAAGCTTATCGTAATACAACAGGATATATTACTCCATATGTTCTAGATGGTAGTGTTCTTCTTTACAACAAACAATTAATTGGTGATATCAAAATTGAAGGATATGCTGATTTATTGAATCCTGCACTTAAAGGAAAAATTGCGACTGCTGATCCTTCAGCATCATCAAGTGCTTTTGCTCAACTAACAAACATGTTATTAGCAATGGGTGGTTATGATAATGATGCTGCATGGAAATATGTTGAAGAACTCTTTACAAATGTTGATGGTAAAATCGCATCAGGCTCTTCAAATGTTTACAAGAGTGTTGCTGATGGTGAAATGATTGTTGGTCTTACTTATGAAGATCCATCAGTTTCATTAGTAAAAGATGGAGCTAACGTAGAAATTGTTTATCCAAAAGAAGGAACTGTTTATTTACCAGCAGGATCTGCAGTTATAAAAAATGCTAAAAACCTAGAAAATGCTAAGAAGTTTATCGATTTCATTACATCGAAAGAAATTCAAGATGTTTATGGAACAACAACAACGAACCGTCCAGTCTTAATTGATGTTGCTACGGGAGATACGATGAAGCCAATTAGTGAAATTAAGACACTTATTGAAGATATTCAATATGTTTCTGACAACAAAGTAGAAATGGTTAACCGTTACAAAGAAATTTTTGCTAAGATTCAATCTAAATAGGAGTATATATGAGCGAAATTATCATTAAAGACGCCGTAAAGAAATATGGTGACACCACCGTGATAAAGGACCTCGATTTAAGGGTAAAGGATGGACAACTCTTTACCCTTTTAGGACCTTCAGGGTGTGGCAAGACTACCTTATTACGAATGATTGCTGGCTTCAATAGTATTGAAGGAGGCGATTTCTATTTCAATGAAAAACGGATTAACGATATGGATCCCAGCAAACGAAATATTGGGATGGTGTTTCAAAACTACGCTATCTTCCCTCATTTAACTGTGCGTGACAATGTTGCTTTTGGTTTAAAACAAAGAAAGCTTGATAAGAATCAAATTCAAGAGAGAACAGATAAGTTTCTTAAATTAATGCAGATTGATCAATTTGCTGACCGAAAACCAGACAAACTTTCTGGTGGTCAACAACAACGGGTGGCCTTAGCTAGAGCGCTTGCGATACAACCCGATGTATTATTAATGGATGAACCTTTATCAAACTTAGATGCTAAATTAAGAGTTGAAATGAGAGAAGCTATCCGTCAAATTCAACACGAAGTTGGAATTACAACGGTCTATGTAACTCATGATCAAGAAGAAGCTATGGCAATTAGTGATGAAATCGCTGTAATGAATTTAGGGGTTATTCAACATTTAGGATCACCACGTGAAATTTATCATCGCCCAGCTAATGAGTTTGTTGCAACTTTTATTGGTCGCACAAATTTAATTGATGGAAATCTAACTCATCAAGAAGAACAAGCAATGATTACTTTAGACAATGGCTATTCATTTCACTACCCTCTGATTAATCGCTGTGAAGATCAACGGGTACGTATAAGTATACGACCAGAAGACTTCGTTATCGATGAACAAGGGGATATTGAAGTAAAGGTGAGAGATAGTATTTATCTTGGACTTAATACGGAATACTATTGTACTTTAACCAACGGACAAGAGATACAAGTAACTCAGGAATCGAATCTGTCTCATCGATATGATCAAGATCATACACTGAGATTAAACATCAACATCGAGAAAATTAATGTGTTCAATCACGATGGATCCAAGAATTTGAGTGTACAGTATGGACAAGAATAAACGGTTTGATTTTTGGAACTTAAATAGTCTAATAGTTATTTTCTTGTACGTTGTCTTTCTTATCTATCCAATTACCAACCTATTAAGAATTGCTTTGGTAGACCCAATATCAGGCAATTTAACATTAAGTTATTTCACTAAGTTTTTTTCTCAGTCGTATTATTCACAAACCTTGATAAATTCTTTTATAGTTTCGTCACTAGGAATGATTTTCTCATTAATAGTGGGGACTGCCCTTGCTTACTTTTTTACCTTCTTTAAAGTAAAAGGACAAAAATGGTTAAGAATCTTAATCATCTTGGCTTCGATGTCAGCTCCTTTTATTGGTGCTTACTCGTGGATTCTTCTTTTAGGTAGAAGTGGTGTCATTACCCAGTTTTTTGCGAGAATGGGCATTCAAACTCCGGAAATCTATGGCATAACAGGAATTGTACTTGTGTTTACTTCTCAACTTTATCCACTTGTTTTCTTAATGGTCAGTTCATCGATGAAGAAAATCGATATGTCACTAATGGAAGCAGCCGAAAATATGGGAGTAACAGGAGGTAAACGATTCTTTACAGTTATTTTACCGTTAATTATCCCGACCTTGTTATCTTCAGGACTCCTTGTTTTCATGAGAGCGTTGGCTGACTTTGGTACACCAATGTTAATTGGAGAAGGGTACCGTGTCTTTCCAGTTCTAATCTATAATGAATTCGTTGGAGAAGTAACAACAGATGCAGGTTTTGCGAGCGCTATTTCTATTATCGCTGTTATCTTAACCACAATTATCTTTTTGGTTCAAAAATTTATTGCGAACCGCTATTCAATTCAAATGAATAGTTTACGACCAATCGAAATCAAAGAGAAAAAAGGTATCGGTCAATGGATTATGCATCTGGTGATTTATCTTTCTGTAGGGATATCGATTCTTCCACAAGTTTACATTATCTACACTTCATTTAAGAATACCAGTGGAAAAGTGTTTACAGATGGTTACTCATTCAGTAGCTATACCAAAGCTTTTGAGGACATGGGTCCTACAATTATCAACACACTGAAGATTCCTTTTGTTGCTTTAGTGGTCACTATCATTCTTGGAGTGATTATTTCATATTTAGTTGTTCGACGACGTAATGTTGTCAACAATACGATTGATATACTATCGATGATTCCTTATATTATTCCAGGAACTGTCATGGGTATTGCTTTCATATCGGCATTCAATACGGGGATATTAGGTTCTGGCATTCTAGCAATCGGAGGAACAATGACAATTATGGTTGTTTCCTTAGTTGTTAGACGGTTACCGTATTCAATTCGTTCAAGTTCAAATGCGATTCAACAAATACCAGCGTCGACAGAAGAAGCTGCATCTAGTTTAGGATCGAGTAAACCAAATACATTTATTAAGATAACGGTACCAATGATGATTCAAGGAATTTTAGCAGGAGCAATTTTAAGTTGGATTACAATGATTTCGGAGTTATCAACTGCGTTGCTACTATATACTACTGGAACTCAAACATTAACTATCGCAATCTTTACTCAAGTATTGCGTGGGAATTACGGTGTTGCTGGTGCCTTATCAACAATATTAACTGCACTTACTGTCTTATCACTTCTTTTACTGAATAAACTCGGGAAGATGGATGATATTTCAATGTAAGCTTAATGAAGTGGACCCAGTTCTTGGGTCCTTTTCTTTATTGTGGCTTGAATTTTTCACAAAGTTTGTTATAATTAGTTGGAAATCGTTGATATGGAAAAGTAGTTATGAAATCTTGTTTAGAAAGAGATGGGTTGATGAAACATCTTCTAGATTCTTGATGAAGTTCGCCATGGAGAGAAGTTAATCCCTTCCGCATAAGATGCGTTATTCTTAATCAAGACACTTATGTGTGAATCAGGATGGTACCACGATTAATTCGTTCCTTTAGGGACGTTTTTTTATTTTAAGGAGGAACTATGACAGTAGTAGAACTAAAAAACAAAGCTAAAGATGCGATTGTTAATTGCAATACTCTTGAAGAACTTAAAGAAGTTTATAATCAGTATTTATCCAAAAAAGGGGAAGTATCTGGGTTGATGTCTCAAATGAGAAATTTGCCCAATGAAGAGAAACCTGCTTTTGGACAAATGGTCAACGAAGTAAAAGATGAACTAGAGTTTTTGTATAAAAACAAACTCGACCAACTCAATGAGTTGGCTCTTAACCAAAAACTAGAAACAGAAAAGATCGATTTAACTCTACCATCCACTAATTTTAGTGTTGGTCAATTGCATCCATTAGTTATGGTACAAAGAGAATTAGAAGACATCTATCGTGAGATGGGGTATAGCATTGTCGAAGGCTTAGAGATAGAGCTCGATCTGTATAACTTTGAACGGGCGAACATTCCGAAGAATCATCCAGCCCGTGATATGCAAGATACTTTCTTTATCAGTGAAGATACGTTATTGAGAACACACACAACCGCAATCCAAACTAGAGCTTTAGAGATGTTTGCGCCTAACTTACCGATTAAAGTGGTATGTCCAGGGAAAGTCTATCGCAAAGATGATGACGATGCGACACACTCTCATCAATTTGTCCAAATGGAAGCCTTGGTAGTAGGTCATGGGATTACTTTGTCTGACTTAAAAGGAACACTAGAGTTATTAGCAAAAAGAATGTTTGGCGACACGCGTACAATTCGTTTTAGACCGTCCTACTTCCAGTTTACAGAACCTTCAGTTGAAGTTGATGTTTCTTGTCACATCTGTGATGGGAAGGGTTGTAATGTCTGTAAAGGGACAGGATGGATTGAAATCCTAGGTGCAGGCATGGTTCATCCTGAAGTCTTAAAGATGGCAGGCTATGATGATCCAACAGTGACTGGTTTTGCTTTTGGTTTAGGAGTTGAGCGGGTTGCTATGTTGAAATATGGAATTGATGATATTCGCCATTTCTATACAAATGATGGACGTTTCTTGAAACAGTTCAAGAAATTCGATTAGGAGGAACTATGAAAATATCAAGAAAATGGTTAAATCGTCTCGTTGAGATTGAAGATATAAGTACTAAAGAATTAGCGGATACATTAACTTCAGCAGGACTTGAAGTTGAAGGAATCGAACAATTAGCACATGGAACAGGACTTGTCATAGGAGAAGTATTAACTTGTGTTGATCATCCTGATAGCGATCATTTGCATGTGACTACAGTAAGCATAGGAGACAAAATAGAACAAATCGTTTGTGGAGCTCCTAATGTTGCTGCTGGACAAAAGGTTATTGTCGCAACAGTGGGAGCAATCTTGCCTGCTATTGAAATTAAAGCTGCGACCGTTAGAGGAATTGAATCTAATGGGATGATTTGTTCATTAAAGGAACTTGGTGTCGATCAGAAACTTCAAAGTGAACAAGATTTAGAAGGCATCAAGGTTTTAAGTCCAGAGGCAATTGTTGGTACTGATCCACTACAATATCTTGGATTGGATGATGAAATACTAGATATTAAACAAACACCAAATCGTAGTGATTTTAATGCGATGCAAAGCATTGCTTATGAAGTTAGTGCTCTTTTTAAGCGACCATTCATTACTCAACCAGTTGAAAGTAATTTATATTCAGGAAAACCTAGTGAATTTGAAGTTTCATCAAATACAACAAACTGTCAATTTTTCCTAGCAAAAGAAGTTTCGGGATTAGAGCTGAAAGAAAGCCCTCAATGGATTCAACAAGCCTTAATTGGAAGTGGCATGCATCCTATCAACAACCTGGTAGATATCTCAAATCTTGTGATGTTAGAAACAGGACAACCGAATCATTTTTATGATTCCAACTTCTTTGATAAAAAGGAAATTGTGGTGATTGATGACTACAGTGCAACAGAAGTAGGCTTAGATGGTGAGGAATACGAATTAATAAAAGGAGATACCATTATTTCAAGTAATGGAAAAGCAATCGGAATTGCGGGAATTAAAGGATTAGGAAATTCAATGATTCAAAAGGATACTTCAAGTATAGTCATTGAAATTGCGAATTTCGATCCAGTAGCGATTCGTAACACTTCTAAACACCTTGGATTAGTAACTGAAGCGTCGCTACGATTTGTTAAACCAATGGATCCTCGTTCAAGTGAAAAAGCATTATCTAGAATCTTGTACTTGTTAAAGGAATATGCTGGTCTACAGGATGAGAACATTTATGAAAGCGTTATTTATCAATCAAATAAAATCGATTATTCAGAACCACAAGTGTCTGTTACCCTTGATGATATCAATGGTTTGCTTGGGACTAATTTTTCAATAACCGAAGTAGTTGATGTCTTTGAAAGATTACTGTTTAAGCCACAAGTCGAAAATGATCTGATTGTCTGTACGATTCCAAGTTTTAGACAAGATATTTTCATTAAAGAAGATTTGATTGAAGAAGTTATCCGAGTTATTGGTTTTGCTCGGATTGAGTCATCATTACCACTGATGCCATTGACAATGGGTCAATTAACACTTGAACAAAGTCAAACGCGAGTTGTTGAACAAACATTAAGTAAATTAGGGTTGAATCAAGTGGTCACTTATACTTTAGTTTCGAAGAAACATACGGATAATCCGATGAGTTTAGGTAATCCTGTAGAAATTTTATCACCACTCTCAGAATCTAGACAATTTGTAAGAACAAACTTGAGTGCATCCCTGATTGATGTTTTAAACTACAACCTTGCGAGAAAGAATATTAATGCGGGTTATTTCGAAGTATCACAAGTGTATGCAGAAAACAAAAATGAATTGCGTTTAGGGATTATTGGTTCTGGTCATTTAAATGAAACACTTTGGATGAATCAAGCAACCACTTTTCATTTCTACAGCGCTAAAGGTTTGTTTGAAATGGTTTTGGATGGACTAGGGATTAATCTGAGTCGTGTTAAATATAGTGAAAATACGATAGATACTAAGTCTTATCACCCATACCAAAGTGCCGTAATTAAACTTGATAATCAAGTGATTGGTCTTTTGGGTGTCATTCATCCGAGTCTAAAACTGAAACAAGCAATCTTGTTAGAAGTGAATCTATCCAAACTGTTTGATGTTAAAAAAGCAAAAACAAAGTTTAAAGCACTTCAAAAATATCCTCAAGTAACTCGTGACTTAGCAATTATTGTTGATAGTAATATCCAAGTGTCACATTTAATAGAAAAAGCCTTGAAAGCAGGTCGTCCATATTTAGTGGATGTCATGGTGTTTGATGTTTTTAATCAACAAGAAAAGAAATCAATTGGACTCCGTTTGACCTATGAAGCAAGTGATCATACGTTAACAGAACAAGAAGTGAGTAGTAGTGTTGAAAGAATCCTTGAATTGTTGAAAAATGAGTTTGAGGCTCTTCTAAGATAAACAATATTGTGATAAAATAGTCATAACAAGTTGACGATGATTAACTAATCTGGAGGTTTAGTATGAGTATTCGATATTTAGATACACCAATTAAATATTTGAGAAAAGAAGTGTTTAAAGCTATTACTTCTGCGGCGTATGATGAATGGACAAGCGAACAAATTCAAAAAATTCCTCACATTATCATTGAGGGGGATTTTCCTACCTATCGCGAGTCAGTGAGTCGTGAAAGAGAGATTGTTTCTGAACGAGTTCGTTTAGCGTTAGGTCTTGATTTATGGTCAATCGATGAATTAAGTGGTTTTTCTCAAGAATTTGATTTAGACCTATTAAAAGAGCACCGGTTACCTACCCAAGCACTTCGAGTTATTCCAAGTGCTTGTGAGTCTTGTGAAGAAAAGAGTTATTTTGTAAGTAACACGTGTCATGGATGTTTAGCTCATCCTTGTATCACGGTATGTCCTGTTCATGCGACATCTCTTCAAAATGGATTAAGCTTTATTGATCAATCCGCATGTATTAAATGTGGGAAGTGCTTTGATGTGTGTCCGTTTGATTCTATTATTAAAAATGAACGCCCATGTGTTGCTAGTTGTGGAGCAAATGCGTTTACAAAAGATCCAACCAACGATAAAGCAATCATTATTTCTCAGAAATGTGTAGCATGCGGTATGTGTATGGTTAGCTGTCCTTTCGGAGCTATCATGGATAAGAGTGAAATCTATCAAGTTGCTAATGCGACTCGTTCTGAAGATGTTGTGGGAATTATTGCACCTGCGATAGCAGGTCAGTTTGGGGATAAAGTTAGTTATCATCAAATTGTTGCTGGATTGAAGCAATTAGGCTTTAGCGATGTCAAAGAAGTTGCTTTAGGAGCAGATGTAACATCAGTTGTTGAAGCAGATGAGTATGTCAACCATGTTTTAAATGGAAAACAACCATTTTTAGCTACCTCTTGCTGTCCAGCGTGGAGTAAGTTTGCGAAAAGAGAACTTAAAGAAAAAGCGAACTGTGTCTCAGAAAGTAGTTCACCTATGATTGAAACCGCTAAAGTCCTTAAGAAACAATATCCTGAAGCTCAGATTGTATTTATTGGTCCATGTTCTGCTAAAAAACAAGAAGTGTCTGAACCAAAGATGGCAGGATGGGTAGACTATGTACTCACTTTTGAAGAAATTGGTGCTATGTTTGAAGCACGAGGAATAGATTTAGCGAGTATTGAAGTTGAGCCTGGTCTTGATGATGCTTCCAGTGATGGACGTGGATTCGCTGTCAGTGGTGGTGTTCTAGCTGCTGTGGAACACATTATTAATGAAAAATATCCTGATTTAAATTTTGCGACAGATCGTGCAGAGAACTTACATGAATGTCGAAAACTCTTGTTGCAAGCCAAGTTTGGTAAACGTAATAAATTTATTATCGAAGGAATGGCTTGTCCTGGAGGATGTGTTGGAGGGGCTGGTACTTTAGTCAATCAAAACAAGAGTGCACGCAGTGTTGCTCAGTTTGCTAAAGCATCAACAAAGAAATCAGCTCAAGAAACTTACGACGAACTATATCCATCAAAATGAACATAAATCCCATCGTTGATGGGATTTTTTGCAAGGGGGTTATGAATTGATTACAATCATAAAAGGAGCGATTGTTGCACTGAGTATGTTAGTGCCTGGTGTTTCTGGTGGAACGATGATGATAGTACTCAATGTTTATAAACAAACAATTGAAGCACTCGATGGAATAACTTATGGAAAACTAATTCATAAACGACTCATGCTAAAACTAATTATTGGCGGTCTTCTTGGGCTTTTTGGTTTTGGTTGGATACTTCTGTATTTAATGAGTTTATCCAAAGTGTCGATGTATTACTTGTTTATGGGTATTGTGGTAATGGGGGCAATCCTATTAATTAGGAAAATTTCATTTAAACACTTAAAGTCTCACCATGTTGTTTATTTAGTCGTTGGAATTGTAGTAGCGATGAGCTTAACTTATTTACCAAAAGTTAGTCTTATTGACTTTGATGGAAGCTTAATTGATAAACTACTGCTTGTGGTTTTAGGTGGTGTGGTGATTGCGGTAGCTCTTATTCTACCTGGTATTTCAACATCCTATTTGTTGTTAGTTCTGGGATTATATGAGCCAACTCTCAATGCAATTAAAACTCTAAATATTCGCTATCTTACACCGATGCTTGGTGGAGTTTTTATAGGAATCTTGTTAACGACTCGATTTCTCAATTGGTTACTAAAAAAACATCAGATTCCAACGTATCTAATGATTATTGGTTTTATGATTGGTTCGATTCCACAAATATTTCCAGGTCTCCCATCCAATCAAGGTCAGTTATTTAGATCTATACTATTATTGATTGTTGGAATTCTAATGATGATGCTCCTAGATTATTTGAGTCAAAAAGAGGATGTAACAGAAGATTAAAAGAAGATTACCAACGATAGGTAATCTTCTTTGACTGTTGACAACTATACTGTCAGCAGTTTTTTATTATTCATATCCTCTTGGGTTATTTTTTTGCCAGTTCCATGAATCCTTGCACATGTCATCCACAGTTCTTTCTGCTTGCCAACCTAATAATTCTTTAGCTAGAGAGGGATCAGCAAAACAAGTTGCGACATCCCCTGGACGTCTCTCTACAATTTTGTATGGAAGTGGTTTTTCACTTGCTCTTTCAAACGCGTGAACTAAATCTAAGACTGAGTAACCGATACCTGTCCCTAAGTTAACTGTATAGACACCTTCGTGATTGGTTAAGAAATCTAAGGCTTTCAGATGACCAATCGCTAAATCGACAACATGGATATAGTCTCTGACTCCAGTACCATCGTGGGTATCATAGTCATTTCCATAGATGGATAGTTGTGGAAGTTTTCCAACAGCTACCTGGGTAATATAAGGCATAAGATTGTTCGGAATACCTTCTGGATCTTCACCGATGAGTCCGGATTCGTGAGCACCAATAGGGTTGAAATATCTCAGTAGTGCAACACTCATTCTGTGATCAGCATGTCCGCAATCAAGCAGTATTTGTTCGTTCATCAATTTTGTGTAACCATATGGATTGGTAGCAGAAGTTGGTAAATCTTCTTTCAGTGGTGATTGATTATGCATACCATAAACGGTTGCTGATGATGAGAAGACAATTATCTTAACATTGAATTTACTCATAACTTTTAAGACTGTAAGTAAACCTTGAAGATTATTTTGATAATAATCTAGAGGTTTATTTACGGATTCACCGACTGCTTTAAAAGCAGCAAAATGGATGACTGAATCGATTGATTCTTTTTCAAATACTTCTGATAGTTTTTCTTCATCAAGGATATTAACGTGGTAAAAGCGTGGTCGTTTACCAGTGATTGTTTCAATGCGATTCAGAACCTCAGGTTTTGAATTTGAGTAATCATCGACGATGACGACTTCTTTATTATTGTTTAGTAGTTCTACTACAGTGTGGGAACCAATGTAACCACACCCTCCGGTAACAAGAATTGACATAATTTTCCTCCAATATATGAATTATACCATTTGATTCATCAAATTGTTACTTTAAAGAGTAGTTTCTTAGTGCTATAATATCTTAGCGAAAAGGTGGTGTATTTATGGGAAGACATTTTGAGGTACGAGCTGCATCGATGCAGAAGACAGCGAATGCCAAAGCAAAAGTTTATTCAAGATTTGGTAAGGAAATATATTTAGCAGCTAAAGCAGGGGTACCTGACCCTGAAATGAATGTCACATTAAAGCGTGTGATTGCTCAAGCGAAGAGTAACCAAGTGCCTGCGGATGTCATTAGTCGTGCTATTGAAAAAGCAAAAGGTGGTTCTACTGATAATTATGATTCTGCTCGATATGAAGGATTTGGTCCAGGACAATCGACCATTATCGTTGATTGTTTGACAGATAATGTGAATAGAACCATTGCGGATGTGCGAACAGCTTTTAACCGCGCAAAAGCAAAAATGGGAGTAAACGGGTCAGTTTCTTTTATGTATGATCATGTGGGGTTATTTGTTTTTGATGGCCAAGATTCAGAAAAAATACTAGAATCACTTCTTGAAAATGATATTGATGTCATTGATTTAGAAGAAGATGAACACATTAGTTTAACAGTTGCTCCTAATCAATTTCATGAAACAAGAGGGGTTTTAGATACAATTTTAGGTGAGGAAATGGAGTATTTAGTCAACGAAATAACTCTGTTACCTCAATCGACATGTACGCTGGATAACCCAGAAGAACGTGAGCTATTTGTTAGACTTATTACTATGTTAGAAGATGTGGATGATGTTCAAAACGTTTATCACAATGTAGAGAATGTCTGAGAAATACATTTTTGTTAGTGAAGGGTATTCAAACGATGTATTGTTATTCGGTGAGAAAATTTGTAAGCTTGATTGGTTTGACTTAGGAAGAGAAGTTGATATCTATTTGAGAGCACACAAAAAAACAATCACAGCCCAGGTCTATCAAGTCGAGATTCGACACGATTACTATCAGTTTGCGGCGATTGAATATTCGAATGACTTTTGGATGTTTTTTACTCTAGGATCATGATTTTACTGACTTCCTTTTTGAGGAGGTCTTTTTCTTTGCTAATTAACGAATATATTGCTGTCGCATTTTCTTCGATCGCAAAGTAATCCTTGGGGATATGACTTACTTTAGTAGAAATGTTTAATTTTTTTTCTTTTATGTAGTCTCTTCCTTTTTTAGTAAATCCTAATACTCTTAAATGATTGAGCTTACCTAATGACAAAACCTGCTCTTTTGTGTGATTCAATACAATGTGTATTAAGATTCTTTGAATTCTAGATTTCGAATAACGTCTAGAGACACAATTTTCAAGAAATTCTTCATAACAATTACATTCCACTGCATGTTTTTTGAGCTTGTTCTGTATTCCTTCACTAACCATAAAAATCTTTGATAATTCTGTAGAAGTTGAACTTAACAGTTTATAGCGAATCAAAGGATAGAAATCAGAGATAGTTATCGAATTATCCAAATTAACAAGAGACTGTTCTAAAGCTTTTTCATTTCTAAGATTTTGACGAATCGCACTAGCTGACAAAAAGGGATCTGTTAAGTCGCTAGAGTGATAGTGATTGGTTCGTTGGATGCTGTACGGTGTGATTGAAGTATCTTTAAGTGCTCGAAGATAGCTAATGGCTAAAATATCATTAGGATAGAGACGATCATCACTAATCGAAATTGCGCTGGCGTAACTTTCTCCTGCATCTAATCTCTCTCTAAAATGGTCGATATTTACACTCAAGTTTGCTATTTCTTTCAGAATTTCGATATCGTTCGATTCAGATCCAAAACAAACACTAGCTACTTTAGAGAGCTCAAGCAGCTTTATTGCTTGTTTACCAAAGATATCTGCAGCTTGAAGTGAATAAATAGTGGGGAGTTCAATAACAATGTCGACACCATTCCTGAGTGCTGCTTCGGTACGTAAAAACTTGGAGACTATTGCTGGTTCTCCTCGTTGAACAAAATTTGCAGACATCACCCCAATTATTATATCGGCTTGAGTAACTAATTTTGCTTGTTGAATGTGATGTTTATGTCCCCAGTGCATTGGGTTGTATTCTATAACGATTCCACAGGCTTTCATAGTGGTATTTTAGCACAGATTGTGTGACTTAAGAAAGTGTTTAAAAATACTATTTCTTTGTAGACCTGTGTCATCATCATTGACAATAAGACCTTTGTAACCTATAATTTAGAACGATTAGAAACAGGGTGGATACATGAAATTTTATCGTCGTGATTTAATTAGTCAATCTAATGAGTCAATTATGGTGAATGAGTCACTTTCGTTTGATTTATCAGATTTCAAAGGCAATTTATCTGGTCTTAGGGACTTGAAGAATGTTTCTGTATTTGGTAAAATATTGTTCGACTTATCGTTGGACCGAATTTATACAGATTTAACGATAAAGGGTGATATGGTTGTGGGCTGTGCCATTACAAATGAAGATGTGCCAGTACCATTTGTAACACACCTAGATGATGTTTATAGTTTTGTGTCAGTAGATGATGAAGAACAAGATATCATTGAAGTGAAGACGGATTTTGTTGATTTGTCCTATGGAATCTTTCAATCGATCTTGTTTGAGGTTCCGATTAAAGTGGTTAAACCTGGACTGAAGGAATATCCTAAAGGAAATGGTTGGGAAGTATTAAAAGAAGATGACTTTAATCAACGTGAGAAACCAATTGATCCACGACTTGAGAAACTGAAAGAATTCATTGTGAAGTAATTGGAGGTGAAAACACATGGCAGTTCCTAAGAGAAGAACGAGTAAGGCGGCTAAAAACAAACGTCGTACTCACTACAAATTAGCTACAGTGACTATTGTTAAAGATAAGGCAACTGGTGAATATCACCGTCCTCATCACGAAGTTAGTACTGAAGGAAAATTTAGAGCAAAGTAAAGACTTCTTAAAGAGGTCTTTTTTTGTTAAGATATGTATATGAAAAAAAGAACAATGATTGTGTTTATTACATTATTGTTTGTCAGCGTATTTACACCAGTGAAACCAGTACAAGCACAAACGATTATTGAGCTAAATAAGGCCATCATCCTCCGAATGAAAAAAGCAGAGGTTATGGACTTATCTTTTAAGCTTGAACAAAATAATGTTCTTCAAGATTATGATGTATCAAAGCTAGTCTTTCAAAATTCCAACAAAGACTCTGTTCAACTGATTAACAATCAATTGATAGCAACCAACTATGGAACCGCCACTTTAAGGGCAAGAGATCGAGTAGGCAATACAATTTCAATAACTGTTCATGTATTTGATAGTATTGTTATCAAAAATTCTGCTGTTCAAATAGACGTTGGTGAACCGGTTAAACTTAATATTGGAACTCAACCCGAAGCGAACCTAGTGAGGTTTAATCCAACATATACATCCAGTAACACGATAATTGCGGATGTGAATACTGAAGGGGAAGTTGTCGGTAAATCAATCGGTACGACAACGATAACTGTTGATTTTTTAGGAGTCCAAACATCCATAAATGTAGAAGTTATCGATCGACCTGATTTCCGATTTATTAGTAATACATTGAATATAAATGTTGATGCCTCTACTTCACTCCAATATGAATTATCGCTTTTTGGTGATGTTGATAAAAAGATTGAATGGAGCAGTAGTAATCAAAATATTGTGACAGTCGATTCGAAAGGGGTAATTTTTGGTGTTAAAGAAGGAACTTCCGATGTTGTTGCTAGAGTTAATAATTTTGACTACATTCTAAAAGTAACCGTCATTTCATCGATTCTCGATTTAAGAATCTTTGACTCTTCTATTAAACTAAATGTCAACGAGACAAAAGAAATTAATTATCAAATTATTCCGAGTGCCTATCAAGATACTCCAGTTATATGGGAAAGCACTAAACCCTCAGTAGCGACCATTTCGAATGGTATAATTCAAGCAATCAGTGCTGGTGAAACAACAATTGTCGCAAGACTTAATAACATCGTTAAAGAAGTACAAGTCACTGTCAATATCCCATTGAAGGGGATTGTTTTAACGCCTAAAAATCAATCCATTAAACAGGGACAAAGAGTTACTTTACAGCTTAATCCATTGCCATCAAATGCGACAGAAACGCTAACTCCAATTTATAGTAGTTCAAATAACGATATTGCGAGTGTAGATTCTTATGGGAATGTGACGGGAGTTTCACCTGGTCGAGCAATCATCTTTGTTCAACATAAAGACTATAATACCTCAAGTACGATTGATGTAGAGTTTTATGAAAACGAAGAAGGTCTTAAGACCATCAGTGGAACGTTAAGAAATTCTCAAGTGATATTTGACACCAGAGGGGTTCAAAATCTTGAACAATTCATACTTCAAATCCCTTATTATTCTTTGTTATTTAATACTTTTAATCCGAAGGTGAGCGTGCAATTAGGTGAAGTTGGGACTTTGGAAAAATTATTAGTCAATCGAATTGAGTTATCTTCAGAGTACTCAGGAAAATCATTTGAACTAGAGTTTGTTGATCTCCAAGAGAAACCAATCGTAACCTATCGATTTAACAAATATGTAGCGAGCAACAACAATTCCATTTTTCCTCAGTTTTCGTATATCGCCAGTCCGTTCACAAATTTAAAATCAAACATGTTTGAACTAAATCTTCCTGTATACTTGGGACCAACTGACAAATTATCAATTTATCTTAATCAAAATGTATTTGTTAATTCGCTTAAAGTATATGTTGAAAAGTTTAGAGGAAGAGTATCATTATACAGTACCAAAGAATTTGAAGTTAGTGACAATTCTGTCATAACTGTTGACTCTTTAGAAGTTGGGCAGTATTATTTGAATGATAAAAATCCCGAATCACCACTTTTTATTATTACACTAGTAGTTTTAGGGGTAACGTTACTCTTTGTTTTATCAATAGTGGTCAACAAAGTAACAAATTTTTTAAAGAGAAATGAAATAGAAACGAGGATTGAAAATGACTCAATCAACTACAGTCAACAAAAAAACAAAAAAGAAACCGAGTAAACAAACGCTGATGGCGTTTGATCTTGTAGTAATTATTGCATCAGTATTGTATATACTTGCTGATTTCTACAATGATGTTTTTCCTTGGAAAATTACACTTATAGCACTTTTAGTTGTCATTATTTTAGCAGCAATTGGTTTGTTAATAGAAAATAGATTTGTTAAAGGGTTAGTTATTTTCTTAATCTTAGCAATGTCTTTTATGCAATTTTATACAAGAAATGGTATTGATCGATTAATCAACAAAGAAAACAACGAGTCGCACACCGTGTCGATTATTGTTACAAAAGATTCGAGTTATTCAAAACTTAAAGATGTTAACGACAAAGTCTTTCTTAAGAGTGATTTATTGCTTCCGGAGTTGTTGACTGAAGTTGAAAAAGAGTTAAAAGGTGAAATTATTATTAACAAGCTAGAAGACCAACCTGATGAAATTTCAGCAATCAATGCTCTGATGAATGATAATACAAAGGTTTTAATATTTGATGAAGCAATGCGCGGTTTTGTTACGGAAATGATGCCTGATTTTGATGAAAAAACAATTGTTTTAAAATCATACAAGTTAGATATTGAAAAACTTGTGGTTGATGATGAACCCGTTGACCCAGAACAAGTAGTCGTGCCAGATAATCACCCTGATGCACCTGAGCCAACCCCTGGTGCTGATCCAGATTTTGTTTATGGGGACAATGGTTCATTTACATTGTTAATAAGTGGAATCGATGTTACAGGTCCGGTTTCTACTGTTTCTCGCAGTGATGTCAATATCTTAATGACTTTGAATCCTACAACCCGACAAGTCTTAACCACTTCAATTCCAAGGGATACATTCTTGCCAATCTCTTGTTTTGGTAATGCTAGAGACAAGCTGACACATGCCGGTATTCGTGGAATTTCATGTACTCAAAAAACACTTGCTAACTATTTAGGTGTTAGAATTGATTATTACATGAAAGTTAACTTTACTTCTGTAATAAAAATCATGGATGTTGTAGGCAACGTTGATGTTTATTCTCACTATACATTTATTGGAGCTGAAGGATCTCGTTTCGTAAAAGGGATAAATACTATCAACAGTAAACAAGCGTTAGAATTTGCGCGAACTAGATATACAGTTCCTGGTGGAGACCTTACAAGAGGAATCCATCAACAAGAACTAATAAAAGCTGTCTTTAATAAAATGATGTCTCCATCTAATATTTTGAAAGTTGAAGGAATCATTAATAGTGTTTCACGTTCGATAGATACTAATATTAGTCCACGTGTCATTTCAAACATCATTTCTAAACAGTTGAATGATGGGGATAGTTGGGACTTTAATACAATGAGTCTAAGTGGTTCAGAAGGAATGAGAACAACCTATTTGTATCCTCGTCAAAAACTATACATTATGTATCCAAGCAATGATTCGCGAGCTCAGGTTCGCTCACGGATTCTAGATTTAAGAAAGTAGTATTTCGGACTGAGAAATTCTCAGTCTTTTTTGATTTAAGAGAAGATTACACACTTCTTTATTTCTTTTGATAAAAATATGGTAGAATTATACGGAAGGTAGGTATTTATGGTAATAGAATATTTTAAGAAAATTAGTCAAATTCCAAG
>CAZWPP010000009.1:0-24005 GCA_964635335.1 uncultured Erysipelothrix sp.
CAATATCATCGTTCCTCTTATCGGAATGATCATGGGCAATGTCATCAGTTCCTTGACAACCTTCATTGCCTATCAAATGAACCTCATTCAATCCATGAGCACCTACCTACAAGCATCATTCTCACTGATAGTCAAAGGAGAATATGAACTCCTCTATGTGGGCATTCCCTTTCTCATCGTAGCCATAATCTTCGCGAGTAGGTTTACAATTGTAGGCATGGGAAAAACCATCACCACCAACTTAGGACTCAACTACAACACCATGGTCACCATTGCCTTAGTCATTGTCAGTGCCATGACCTCCAGTGTGGTCGTCACCATTGGAATGATTCCCTTTGTTGGACTCATCATTCCCAACATGGTCACACTCATCAAAGGGGACCACCTCAAAAACTCCATTGGCTTTACAGCCCTACTAGGAGCCAACTTCCTACTACTGTGTGATCTGATTTCAAGACGCCTCATCTATCCCTATGAGATATCCATCAGTGTCATCATTAGTATCCTAGGAGCGATTCTCTTCATGAACATGATCCGAAAGGGGATCAAATCATGAATAAATCGATGAAATCACTTCTAGCCCTAACGATAGGAGTCATTCTACTCTATCTGTTTAGTGGACTAGTCAGTGGACTAGAACTGTACTTCTTATCCTTACGCTCCACCAAACTTCTCGCAATCGTCCTAGCCAGTATCGCCGTGGGCTACTCCAGTACTAGCTTTCAAACCCTCACCAACAATCACATCCTAACCCCCTCCGTCATGGGACTGGATTCCCTCTATTTGTTACTTCAAACAGTTGTCATCTTCTTTGTGGGTTCACATTCCTTGAAGATGATCAGTGAAACCAGTGATTTTCTACTATCCGTTGGATTAATGATTGGCTTCTCTGTGATCTTATTCAAACTCTTTCTAAAAGGTGAAACCAAGAACATCTACTTAATGGTCTTAGCTGGTATGGTCCTAGGACAACTCTTTGGTGGACTTTCCACATTTCTACAAGTCATGATGGATCCCAATGAATTCGACACCCTCCAAACCCGGATGTTCGCAAGCTTTAGTAATATCAACACTAGTTTGTTACTGATAGGGACTATGATCGTTCTGATGGTAGTGATTCTCTCAATACGGGATCTTCACAACCTTGATGTCCTGAGTCTCGGAAGAGATACTGCCATTAACCTGGGAGTGGACTATCAGAAGGTCGTGTTACGAAGTTTTGTCTTTATAGCAGTACTAGTTGCTGTTTCGACAGCCCTGGTTGGACCGTTGTCCTTTCTAGGGGTGATTGTCACCAGTCTTAGTCGAAATCTAGCCAAGACCTACAAGCACTCTATTCGAATCCTTTATTCTGTCTTAATTGGTATCTTCTTTCTAGTCACATCAACCCTTGTCGTAGAAAGAGTCCTCAACAACAGTACAACTCTAGGTGTTATCATTAACTTCATCGGTGGTTTGTACTTCCTCTATTTACTCATTAAGGAGCGTTAACATGATTCAAATTAATAAGATTGAGAAAGCCTACTCAAACAAAAAGGTACTCAATGAAGTATCCTTCAATCTTCCTAAACAGAAGATTGTGGCCATTGTCGGAAGTAACGGAGCTGGTAAAAGCACCCTGATTAATATTATTGCGAGAACGATTGCCATGGATCAGGGGCAAGTGGTTGTTAACGGGCAAGACATTAAAAATGTTAAAAGTAACGATTTGGCTCGACAACTTTCCATTCTTAATCAGTCCAATCATTTGAACCTACGCTTAACCGTGCGAGAACTTGTTGAATTTGGACGGTTTCCTTACTCCAAGAATCGGCTCAAACAAGACGACAAGAAACAAGTCAATCTGGCGTTAGAGATAACGTCCATGACAGAATTACAACACCGCTACTTGGATGAGTTAAGTGGGGGACAACGACAAATGGCTTACATTGCCATGGTCATTGCTCAAGACACCCCTTATATTTTCTTGGATGAACCTCTCAATAATTTAGACATGAAAAAAGCAGTCCAAATTATGAAACTTTTGGAAACCTTACGAGATGACTATGGGAAAACCATTTTACTGGTTATCCACGACATTAACTTTGTCTCTTGTTATGCTGATTACATCTTTGCGTTAAGAGATGGAGAATTGATTGCGGAGGGGAATACCTCAGAGGTTATCAATTCACCCATCCTAAAAGAAATCTATGGCATGGACATTAATATCCATGAAATTAACAAACAACGTATTTGCGTTTACTACTAGAAGGAAAAACACGATGAAAAAAATACTACTCTTAATCACACTACTCTTAATACTTGTTGGGTGTGCCAAGCCATCCACAACTACTTCCCAAACAGAAACCATCACGATTACCGACAACAACGGACCCGTTGAAGTCCCATTAGAACCTAAACGGATTGTGTCCTTTGACTTTGCGGTGTTGGACTTCATGCACCTGATTGATTATGAGTTTGAAAGTCTTGGGGCTGTTACTGACAGTGCTCCAGATTATTTAAAAGACTATGTGAGTGGTGCTAGTGAAATTGGTGGTCTTAAAGAACCCAACTTAGAGAAAATTGCAGCTTTCAAACCAGACGTCATCTTTATTTCTGGTAGAACGATTGATTTCTATGATGATCTCAAAAAGATTGCGCCTGTGGTTTACATGAGTGTTGACAACGCTCAGATGATGATCGATGTCCAACGCATCAACACTGAGTTTGGTAAACTCTTTAACAAAGAAGCAGAAGCTACCAATGAGTTAAAAGAACTCGAAACCCTCGTCCTTGATACTAAAGAGTTAGTCACCTCTATCGATCTAAAGACACTCGTCTTAATGACCAATGATGGAAGTGTCTCTGTTTTTGGTAAAGGGTCACGTTTTGGCTTCCTCTTTGATGAACTAGGAATCAGCAATGTGGATCCAACCATTGAAAGCTCAACCCATGGTCAAGAAGTCTCTTACGAATACATCTTACAAAATAATCCCGAACTGATTCTAGCAGTTGATCGAGGTTTATTAGTGGACGCTGCAGTCGATGCAACTAAAACCTTATCCAATGATTTAGTTAATCAAACTTTAGCGTCTCAAAACAACAGGATTAAGTTATTAGATCCTAACCGTATCTATTTGTCAGCGGGTGGTTTACAGTCAGTTATGGGTACCATCTTGGAAGTGAAAACTATTTTTGAAAACATCCAGTAAGGGATGTTTTTTTCTTGATTATTTTTACAACAGGTAATGTAAATGATAAGATAAAGACAGCCAAAAGGAGAACAGCATGAAGTATCAAGTTTTATTTCGTATCGAAAAAAAAGAACTCATCGATAAACTCTTTACAAAAATCCAAAATCTACAAGACTACTTTCAAGACAGTGGTCATATCCTAGAAATCGAAGTCGTGTTCTCAGGAGATATTGTCACTCATTTTATTGACAACAGGGTCCGCTTCTACCAAAGTGAGTTGGATATTGTCGTGTGTCACAATGCCCTACAAAAACAAGGAATGAGCGATATTTTCGACAGAAACATCCGAACTGTCAAAGCAGGCATTGGTGAAATCGTACAGAAGAAAGCTCAAGGATACATTGAGGTTACAATCGAATAACAATGGAATATATTCTACTCAATGGTGCTTTAGTGATTCTAGGAGCAATCCTTAGCACACCACTTAAAAAAATCATGAATCAATCCATGATTCACTCTATTTTAGTCATTGCGAATCTCAGTATTGTTATCATTGGTATACAAGGAGCAATCCAAACAAGAAACCCACTCTTACTGTTACTCAGTGGAGTCATTGGGGGAATCATCGGTACACTACTCACTATCGAAAAAGGGTTTGAAAAATTTGGGATGCTTGTTCAAAAACAAATCAAACATCCAGACAATGACTTCATTCATGGGTTTGTGACCCTCAGTTTAATTACCTGTATTGGATCACTGGCTATTATTGGACCAATGAACATTCGCTTATTAAACGACCCCACCATCTTACTAACCAAGACAGTCCTCGACTTTATCAGTGCGATAATTTATGGCACTCTTTATGGCAAAGGAACAGCCTTAGCTGGCTTGAGCATCATTGTCTATCAAGGAATCATCTTTGGGTTTGCGGGGGTGTTAGAACCCATCTTAACCCCTCAGGTTATCTTAGAAATGTCAGCAGTAGGATCACTCTTAGTATTTGCTTTAGGGTTGAAACTACTAAAGATCATTGACATTCAAGTCGCTAACTATTTACCGGCTATTTTTATTCCACTTGTTTACTATCTCATCACTTTACTACTCAAAATATCATTTTAACCATAACCACATCAGGAGGAAACTATGTCCAATCAGACGCTGCAACACTTTTTAAAAACGAATTTACAACAACTCAAAGAAACGGGACTTTACAACGAAATCAATAGTATCAGTGGTCCTAATCAACCTATCATTACGATTAACCATCAAGAATACATTAATCTATCATCCAATAACTATTTAGGCTTGTCCAACCATCCCAAGCTCATCGAAGCAACCATTGAAGCAACCCAACACTATGGAGCCGGAGCCGGAGCAGTCCGAACCATCAATGGAACCATGAGTATTCACGATGCACTCGAAAAGAAACTCGCTGAATTTAAACACACAGAAGCTGCTATAGTGTTTCAATCAGGATTTAACTGCAACATGGGAGCCATCTCAGCCATCATGGACAAAAACGACGCAATTCTCTCCGATGCACTCAATCATGCATCGATTATTGATGGGTGTCGCTTATCAGGAGCAACCATTCTTCGTTACAATCACAACGACATGGTAGACTTAGAAACCAAAGCAAAAGAAGCCATTGCGAGTGGACGCTACAATAAGATTATGGTCATCACCGATGGAGTCTTCTCCATGGATGGTGATTTGTGTAAACTCCCAGAGATAGTTGCTATTGCGAAAAAATATGACCTCATCACCTATGTCGATGATGCCCATGGATCAGGTGTCATGGGAGAAGGACGCGGAACTGTCCATCACTTCAATCTATCCAGTGACGTCGATCTTCAAATGGGTACTCTCTCAAAAGCAGTCGGCGTTGTTGGAGGTTATGTTGCAGGAACCAAAGAACTTATCGATTGGTTAAAAGTCAGAGCAAGACCTTTTCTTTTCTCAACTTCCATGACTCCAGGATCCGCAGCAGCCTGTTTAACTAGTTTAGACATGATTATCAGTGATCCAAGTTTGTGTCATGAGTTGTGGGATAAAGCCAACTACTTTAAACAAGGACTACAAGATTTAGGGTTTTATATTGGCCATTCTGAAACGCCCATTACTCCATGCATCATTGGCGAAGAAACCCTGACTCAAGAGTTTTCAAGAAGACTCTTTGAGAAAGGGGTGTATGCGAAATCCATCGTTTTTCCTACGGTTCCATTGGGTACAGGTCGCATCCGCAACATGGTTACCAGTGCTCACAGTTATGAACAACTTGATCAAGCGTTACTAATATACAAACAAGTGAAAGAGGAACTCGGTCTATAATGAAGAAAATATTAATTACTGGAGCATTTGGTCAAATTGGTAGTGAACTCAAAGTGTATTTACGAACCCTGTATGGTAATGAAAACGTTATTTCTTCTAATTATGAACCGATGGTTGATACTGGACCATTTGAACTGGTTGATGTCACAGACTATCAGAGCATCGAAGATGCGGTCGTCAAACACAAGGTCGATACAATCATTCATCTTGCTGCACTCTTATCGGCTGTTGGTGAAGAAACCCCCGCATTAGCATGGAAAATCAACATGAATGGGTTATTTAATGTCCTAGAAGTTGCTCGAAAATACAACTGTCAAGTGTTCCATCCCAGCAGTATTGGAGCATTTGGTGAATCAACCCCTAAAGACAATGTCCCACAAATCAGTATCCAACGACCATCCACAATTTATGGTGTGAGTAAAGTAGCAGGAGAGCTTTTATGTGACTATTACGTGAAACGATTCAATGTTGACGCAAGAGGGGTACGGTTTCCTGGACTCATTTCGTATGTCGCTTTACCAGGAGGAGGCACAACCGATTATGCTGTTCTTCTATGAAGCACTGAAACATCAATCGTATACGTGTTATTTGCGTGAAGACACCCAACTCGACATGATGTACATGCCCGATGCCTTAAAAGCCATTGTTGATTTAATGGAGGCACCTTTTGAAAACCTTCATCATTACAATGCTTATAATGTTTCTGCCATGAGCATTACTCCAAAAGAATTAGCATTAGCTATCCAAGATGTCATTCCTTCGTTTACAATCGAGTATCAAATTGATCCAATTCGACAAAGAATTGCGGATTCATGGCCTAACAGTATCGATTGTAGTGAAGCAATCAATGACTGGAGCTTTCATCCAACCTATAATTTACAAGCAATGACCAAAGACATGTTGCATCAGTTAGCGAAAAAAGGAGTTTAGATGAATAAAACAATTCTTCAAGGATTTGAATGGTTCACCAATGGTGATGGTCAATACTACAAACGCGTCAGTGATTATGCCTGGACACTAAAAGACTTGGGGTTTACTGGTATCTGGTTACCCCCAGCGTTTAAAGGTGCCGGAGGTGGATATGATGTAGGATATGGGACCTATGATCTCTATGATTTGGGGGAATTTGATCAAAAAGGAACCGTTCGAACTAAATACGGAACCAAAGAAGACTATTTAAAATGTATCTGGGTGCTCAAAGAAGCTGGAATTAAAGTATATGCCGATGTGGTGCTTAACCATAAAGGTGGAGCGGACTACAAAGAACTATTTAAAGCAGTTCGGGTGAACCCTGATAATCGCTTAGAAGAAATTGAAGAGCCCAAAGATATTGAGGGCTATACTGGCTTCAACTTCCCAAATCGACAAGGGAAATACTCAGATTTCGTTTGGAACTTTAATCACTTCAGTGGTACTGACTATGATGACATTACCAAAGAAAGTGGTATCTATAAAATCTTGGGTGACAATAAATCGTGGTCACAAGGGGTGAGTAAAGAAAAAGGAAACTTTGATTACTTAATGTTTGCGGATGTGGATTTTGATCATCCAGATGTTAGAGCTGAAATTTTCCGTTGGGCGGATTGGTACATCCATGAAACCAATGTCGATGGCTTTCGCTTAGATGCAGTGAAACACATCAATGACCACTTTATCCGTGATTTCGTTAAGTATTTACTAGAAAAATACGAAGGCTTTTATGTCTTTGCTGAGTACTGGACAGCCAATGAAGCGAGTAAAGAAAATTACTTGTATCAAACCGATTATGAGTTTGATTTGTTTGATGTTAAGTTGCATTTCAATTTCTACAATGCTTCACAGCAACATGAACACTATGACTTAAGAACCATCTTCGATAATGCCATGATTGTCAATCATCCACTGCATGCAGTCACCTTTGTGGATAATCATGATTCTCAACCGGATCAATCATTAAGTTCATGGGTAGAGGATTGGTTCAAACCCTTAGCTTATGGCATGATCTTAATGCATAAGAGTGGTCTACCGTGTGTCTTTATCGGGGATTACTTTGGCATTGAAGGAGACCACCCAATCCCAGGGAAAAAAGACACCCTGGATAAACTGCTTTATTGTCGTAAGCACTTTGCGTATGGCGAACAAGATGATTATTTTAATGACCCAAACTGTATTGGTTGGGTGAGAAAAGGGGATGCAGAACACCCTCATCCATCGGCTACATTATTCTCTAACAAAGAGGATGCACTCATTTCCATGTTTGTTGGTGAACAGGAAGTTAATAAAACCTATGCAGACTATACTGGTCATCATTTAGATAAAGTCACGATTAATGAATCTGGGTTTGGAGACTTCCCAGTTCATGGCCAGAGTGTTTCAATTTGGATAGAAGATAGCTTATAAAAAAAGAAATCAGTCACGATTTCTTTTTTCTTTTTCTAGTTGATGAATTTTCTCTTCAACATGGAGTTGACGAGTCTTTTGGGTAAGTTCCCAGTGCAAAATTAACCCAATGAAGATACGGATAAAGACCAGGGCTCCGATAATGAGCAGTTGCGTATTGTTTGAAATAGTTAATGTCTTTAAGATTTCTGCTGCTAATAAGACTTCTAATGCGCTCGCAAGTCCATGATTAATGGTTTCATCGTGTGAGATGCGATTAAAGTCAAAGCGATAATCGACAACAGTTCGAAAGATTTCCTTCGAGACAGTTAAGACAATTAAGAAAATACCCCAGATCTCGATAATATACGCTAGAAACAAAGCGACATCTCCTATAAAATGATGAGTTGTGTTAATTAATTCAGTCATAGTTCCCCCTTATTCTTTGTAAGTATATCATATTCAAGAAATAATGAGAAAAAAATCTGAACAAATCCGTTCAAGGTTTTTATTGCGAAAAAGAGATGAGTTTGACATAATATTCCTTGTAGAGTTATAAGAAAGGGAGCACACTATGAAAATCGATAATTGTTCACTAATTTTAGAGGGTGGCTCCATGCGAGCTAGTTTTAGTGGGGGTATTATTCAAGGACTTCTTGAGAAAAATATTTCGTTTCAAACCATTGTCGCTGTATCAGCAGGAGCAGCCATCGCCGCCAATTATGTCAGCCAACAACCCGACCGAAATATTGATGGTTTTGTCACAGATGTTGGTAATCGTAAACGCGGAGGACTCCTTAGCTTTCTACTTGGAAAAGGATTCTACAATACCAACTATATGTATCAAAGAGCACCATATCAATCCAATCTTTTTGACTACCAAACATTTTTTGATTCTAGTCAAGAAATACTAATTGGAGCTACTGACATCAACACAGCGGAAGTGGTATACTTTAAAAAGAGTGAGTTTATTTCACAAGCAGATTCTAATCGTAAATTCCAAGCATCCGCTAGTGTTCCTTTTATCACAAAACCAGTCGTAATTAATGGGAACAGCTATGTCGATGGAGGAATTGTCGACAGTATACCCATCGAACAAGCCATTCGTTGTGGATTTAATAAGCACGTCATTATTTTGACACAACCCAAAGAATACACAAAGAAACCTCGGTTTTATTCCAAAAGATTGTTACAAAAATATCCACAATTGGGTGAACAACTTAATCAGAGACATCTGAACTATAGGAAACAGAGAGAATTAATTCAAGAGCTAGAAGCCAACCATCAAGTGTTTGTTTTCTATCCAGAAAAACGGTATATCGTTCGATCAACAGAACGCGATGAAGAAAAACTCATGTTATCGTACAGTCATGGTTATAAACAGTTTAACGATCGCTATCAAGAGCTACTACAATTCTTAAACCAATAACAAAAGGAGATAATATATGATTATAGGAACAGTCAAAGAACTAAAAGAGGATGAGTTTCGGGTAGGACTTGTCCCAAGCAATGTCAAAAAACTAGTCGACGCAAACCACACTGTCTTAGTAGAAAAAGGGGCAGGAGAAGGAAGTGGATTTAGTGATCAAAAATACCTTGATCAAGGGGCTATCCTTGTCGAGAATGTCTTTGATATCTATCAACAAGCAGACATGATAGTGAAAGTAAAAGAACCCATTGCTAGTGAATACGACCGACTGAAAGCAGGCTCTATCTTAATGACTTACCTGCATCTAGCAGCTGATCCCGAACTAGGTCAAGTCTTGTTAGACAAAAAGATAACTGCCATTGGTTATGAAACCATTGAACTTGAGAGTGGCTTTTTGCCATGCCTCAAACCAATGAGTGAAATCGCAGGCTATCAAGCAGTTTTAGAAGGCATTAAGTATTTACAACGTCAATACGGTGGTAAAGGAAGAATAATGAGTCCAATCCTAGGTCAAAAACCAGGAACTCTTTTAATTGTTGGAAGTGGGAATGTAGGACGCAACTCGATGTTAGCAGGATTAAAACTCAGAGCCAATGTCATTGTCTATGGAAACCGACCAGCTCAACTTGAAACCATCAAAGACATGCATCCAGAAGTCACAATCGTTGATAGCAATAAAGAAGCCATCGATGACTACTTAAAACTTGCAGACATTTGTGTGCTCAGTGCTTTAGTGGTTGGGGAAACTGCCCCACACATTGTTACTCGTGAACACTTAAAGACCATGGAAAAAGGAACCGTACTGGTTGATGTCTCTGTCGACCAAGGAGGCTGTGCTGAAACAACCCGCCCAACAACTCATGCCCATCCAACCTATATTGAAGAAGGTATCGTTCATTATTGTGTTGCTAACATTCCAGGTTCTGTTCCTTATACTGCCAGTGTGGCACTCAATGACACCACAATTGATTACATTCTCGCTCTAGCTAACAAAGGATTAACCAAAGCCATGAAAGAGGATAATGCGCTGTTCAAAGGTATCAATACCATTGCTGGAAATGTTGCTCATCCTGGGGTTGCGCTTGCCTTCAAAACTGAGTTAGTAAACGCACACGATTACTTATAAATACAAGACACAAGAGATTGTGTCTTTTTTCTGTTCTTAAGCGGTTACATTAATCACATTAATTGAATAGGTAAAAGATGTGTAGTATATTGAGTTAGCTATAACTAACAAATGGAGGTGAAGGCATGATTGGACGAATTCATTCGATGGAAAGTTTCGGCACTGTCGATGGTCCTGGGATTCGATTTGTGTTGTTTTTACAAGGTTGTCCCCTCAGATGTCTGTATTGTCATAACCCCGACACGTGGGGCTATCAAGATGGCAAAGAGATGAGTGTCGATGAAGTGGTAGAACAAATCTTGAAGTATAAAACATACATTAAAAAGGGTGGTGTGACGATTTCTGGTGGAGAACCACTCGTTCAAATTGACTTTGTCATTGAACTTCTCAAAGCTCTTAAACAGCATGACATCCATACCGCAATCGATACTTCGGGATTCTTCTATACTGAAGCTAATCGACAAAAATATGATCGCTTAATGGAGTTTTGTGATTTAGTGTTACTAGATCTCAAGCACATTGATCAACAGAAACACATTGAGTTGACATCTGTCAGTAATGAAAATCCATTAAAATTTGCGAATTATTTAAGTGAAACCCAAAAACCAGTCTGGATACGACATGTTTTAGTACCTGGCTATAGTGACGATGTGAATGATTTAATCCACTTGCGTCAATTTATAGAAACATTAAATAATGTCGAGAAAATCGAAATCTTGCCATATCACACCATGGGAGTTAATAAATACCAACAACTCAATCTTGATTATTCACTCGAAGGAGTCAAACCACCTACCAAAAAGAGTATTCATCAAGCTCAAGAGATTGTCGTGAAAGGAAATTATGAAAAAAGTAGTCGTCATTGAAACCAATAGCTGTTTAAGTTGTATTGGCTTAACCCAAGAACTGAATGCATTAAAACAAGAAAGAAATGACTTTGACTTAGAAGTCATTAATCAAGAAGATCACGCAAGACACTTGGTCGAACAGTATGCAATTGAACAACTACCCTCTGTCTTACTCTTTAATAACAATATATTTTTAGGGAAACTTCACGGTTTTCAACCATCTTTCATTCTTGATGTGTGGATGGATACTTTATTAATAAACGAAAAGGAGAACAATTAACAATGGATGCATACAAAGGATTTAATAACGGCAGTTGGCAACGTGAAATAAACGTCAGAGACTTTATTCAACGCAACTACAACCCTTATGAAGGAGATGATAGTTTCTTAGAAGGACCAACCGCAGCAACAACTGAGCTGTGGCAAGAAGTGAGTGAACTCACCAAACAAGAAGCAGCAGCAGGTGGAGTTCTAGATGCGGATACATCGCTTGTTTCAACGATCTCATCTCATAAAGCTGGTTATATCGATCAAGCATTAGAAAAAATAGTCGGTGTCCAAACCGATAAACCCTTCAAACGTTCTTTGCAACCTTTTGGTGGCATCCGGATGTCACAAGATGCGCTAGCTTCTTATGGATTTGAAATAGATCAACAAGTTGTAGACATCTTCACAAACTACCGTAAAACTCATAATCAAGGAGTCTTTGATGCTTATACCGATGAAATCAAAGCAGCTCGTCGATCAGGAATCATCACAGGACTTCCTGATGCCTATGGACGAGGTCGTATTATTGGTGATTACCGTCGGGTAGCTTTATATGGAATTGATCGTTTAGTGAGTGAAAAACAAGAAGACTTAAAACTTAAAACAGGAATTATGGATGCGAACACGATTCGTGATCGTGAAGAAATCACGGAACAAATTCGTGCTTTAAAACAAATGAAAGTCATGGCAATGGAGTATGGTGTTGATATTTCTTCACCAGCAACCACTGCTCAAGAAGCGATTCAATTCACGTATTTTGGTTATCTAGCAGCTATTAAACAACAAAATGGAGCAGCCATGTCCTTAGGACGGGTCTCAACCTTCTTAGATATATACATTGAACGAGATCTAAAACTAGGGGTCATCACAGAACAAGAAGCACAAGAAATGATTGACCATTTTGTGATGAAACTTCGTTTAGTGAAGTTCATGAGAACACCAGAGTACAATGATTTATTCAGTGGAGATCCAACGTGGGTGACTGAATCCATAGGTGGAATGGGACAAGATGGACGAACCCTTGTTACTAAAAACTCTTTTAGATTCTTACATACTCTCTATAATTTGGGGGCAGCTCCAGAACCAAACTTAACAGTTCTTTGGTCAACGAAACTACCAATGAACTTTAAGAAATTCTGTGCTAAAGTTTCGATTGAAACCTCATCGATTCAATATGAAAATGATGACATCATGCGCATTGAAATGGGAGACGACTATGGTATTGCTTGTTGTGTCAGCCCAATGAGAATGGGGAAAGATATGCAGTTCTTTGGTGCCCGAGCAAACCTTGCGAAGGCGCTCCTCTATGCGATTAACAGTGGACGTGATGAAAAGAGTGGAGCACAAGTTGGACCATTAATTGCTCAAGTCACTGAAGGGGCACTCGATTTTGATGAAGTCATGGTTCGCTATGATCAAGTGATGGATTGGTTAGCACGTGTCTATACTCAAGCACTCAACATTATTCATTTCATGCACGATAAGTATTCGTATGAATCGGCTCAAATGGCTCTTCATGATAGTGAAGTTCGTCGTTTCTTTGCGACAGGAATCGCTGGATTATCTGTTGTCGCTGACTCACTCTCTGCAATTAAATATGCGAAAGTAACACCGATTCGTAATGAACAAGGTATTGCGATAGATTTTGAAATTGATGGTGATTATCCAAAATATGGTAACAACGATGATCGTGTTGATAACTTAGCCGTTGATCTTGTTAAAACCTTTATGAACAAGATACGTAAACAACCAACTTACCGTGAGAGTGTTCAAACCATGAGCATCTTAACGATTACATCCAATGTAGTGTATGGTAAGAAAACTGGCGCAACTCCTGATGGACGAAATGCCGGTGTTGCCTTTGCTCCAGGAGCTAATCCAATGCACGGACGCGATAGTAATGGAGCACTTGCTTCATTAGAATCAGTCAGCAAGTTACCGTTTGAACACGCACGAGATGGTATCTCGAATACTTTCTCGATTATTCCAAAATCACTAGGAAAAAATGACTAATACGAAGGAGAACAACATGTCAAATAGAGAAGAAAATTTAGTAACACTTATCGATGGTTATGTCGAAAATGGGGGACACCACCTCAACGTCAATGTTTTTGATAAAGAAACACTCTTGGATGCTCAAGCTCATCCTGAGAAATATCCACAATTAACAATTCGTGTTTCTGGGTATGCTGTTAACTTTAATAAGTTGTCTAAAGAACAACAAGACGAAGTTATATCTAGAACGATGCATGAATCAATGTAAGAAAAGAGGCCGTAAGGTCTTTTTTTTAGATTGATAATGTTTGTTCTTGTAACAACTTTCAGAAAAAATTGATTGATATTTCAGGTAGTCGTGTTATACTTGTTTCATAAAAGCACTGACCAAGAAAAAGTAGAACAAGCTTGATTTTAAGAGACATATCGGCTGGTGAAAGATATGATGATGGATTGTTGAAGTACTTCTTGAGAGCTTTGTTTCAGAACGATAGTAGGAAACAACGGAGTTATGATTCGTTACCATCATTTTAAGAAGTCATGAAGGTGGTACCACGAGTCCAATCGTCCTTTAGGGGATGATTTTTTTGTATAATCGACCCTTTCAGCAACACCAGTTGCCTACGTAAACAAAACCAGCATACCCCTTTGGTAGCCATTCTCTCGATTAGTAAGGTCACGGGTCTGTGTTGGTTTTGTTTTTTTCTATTGATTGTTAAAAAGAAGAATGAAATGAGCTCATGAATCTGATAGAATAGCTATGGAAAGAAGGATTGTGTATGAGTAATTTTGTAGGAACAGTAGTAAGAGGCTTGAAAGCTCCTATCTTCAAGAAACAGGATGATGTTGTCTCCATTGTCACTGATGTGCTTTTAAATGCATCAAAACAAGAAGGATTTGAGATCAATGATCATGATATTATTGGGATTACTGAAGCAGTCGTTGCGCGTTCTCAAGGCAATTACGCGACTACTGATCAAATCGCTCAGGATGTCCGTGCTAAGTTTGGTAACCATCCAATCGGTGTTGTCTTTCCAATTCTAAGTCGGAATCGTTTTTCAATGCTCCTCAAAGGGATTGCGAAAGCAGCAACCAAAGTGGTGCTCTTACTCAGTTATCCAAGTGATGAAGTTGGCAACCACTTAATCAGTTTAGACGCTCTAGATGAACAAGGTATTAACCCTTACAGCGACGTCTTAACACTGAAACAATACCGCGAACTCTTTGGATATCCAGTGCATGAATTTACAGGCGTCGATTATGTTGCCTATTATCATGACCTCATAGAACAACAAGGAGCAGACTGCGAAATAATATTCGCCAATGATCCTCGAAAGGTATTAAACTACACGCAACATGTTTTGTGTTGTGATATCCATACCCGTCATCGCAGCAAACGCTTATTAAAACAAGCCAATGCTGAACTAGTCTTAGGTCTAGATGACATCTTGAATCAATCTGTGGATGGCTCAGGCTACAACCCAGACTATGGGCTACTCGGTAGTAATCTAGCAACTGACAACAGTGTGAAACTCTTTCCAAGAGATGGTCAACCGATAGTAGAAGCCATCCAAGAACACATCTTTGATAAAACAGGGAAACTCATCGAAGTTCTAATCTATGGAGATGGTGCCTTTAAAGATCCTCAAGGAAAGATTTGGGAATTAGCCGATCCAGTGGTCAGTCCAGCCTTTACCAAAGGTCTAGTAGGACAACCCAATGAACTTAAGCTCAAGTATTTAGCAGACAATGAGTTCTCTGAATTAACAGGAGACACTTTACGACAAGCGATTGTTCAGAGAATTAAAGACAAACAAGAAGCATCAGCTAATCAACAAACCCGATTAGGAACAACCCCTCGTCAACTGACTGATTTAATTGGTTCCTTGTGTGATTTAACATCGGGATCAGGGGATAAAGGGACACCTATTGTTTATATTCAAGGGTATTTTGATAACTTTGCTAAGTAAGTTGTTTGTCATGAAAAAATGATAAATATTTATTTAGTTTGCTTGATAAATTCGAAGATTAGAATATACTAATATACAGGAGGAAACATGAATTTAGAAGAACAACATACTTATGAATGCGCCAACTTATTGAAGGCGGTAGCACACCCTGTCCGACTATGTCTTGTCAAGAATATGTTGGATGGAGAAAAAAATGTAACTTTTTTTGTGAAGTGTATGGATGCTTCCCAAGCAAACATCTCTCAACATTTGGCAGTATTAAGAGCAGCCAAAGTTGTCGACACACGAAAAGATAAAAATGAAGTGTTCTACTCGATCAAAGACTCGAGTGTTCGTGGGATTGTCGAACTACTTTTTTATGATAAATAAACGATGAACAAAAAAATCTTAATTGTCGGTGGGGTTGCCGGTGGAGCAACAGCTCTCGCAAGACTTCGTCGACTCGATCAACACGCAACCATCATTCTTTTCGAAAGAGGAGAATATGTCTCATTCGCCAACTGTGGACTACCTTATTACGTCGGAGAAACGATTACTCCCCGTGAAAAATTACTAGTTTCTTCAGTTGAAAAACTCGAAACTCAATATGGAGTTGATGTCAGAATTCAATCCGAAGTAACAAAAATCAATCGTGAGACTAAATCAGTAGATGTCAAAAATCTAGTCACCGGTGAAGTCTATCAAGAAAGTTACGATACACTGCTTTTATCACCAGGCTCTTCACCACTGGTCTTCCCATTCCCAGGTGTCGATGGGAAAAATGTATTTACATTAACCACATTAAACGATGCTGACAAGATCTACAATTTTATTAAAGACAATAAAGTCAATAAAGCACTTGTTGTCGGTGGCGGATTTATTGGACTTGAACTAGTCGAAAATTTAGTTCACCGCAAAATTGAAGTCACTCTAGTCGAAAAAATGAATCAAGTTATGGCACCTCTTGACATTGAAATGTCAGAGATTGTTAAACAAGAACTTATTTTTAACGGAGTCAACGTCATCTTAGAAGATGGACTTAAAGAACTAAGACACCATGATCATCACAGTGTTGCGGTTTTGGACAGTAACACAGAACTTGAAACACAAATGATTGTTTTGGCAATTGGCGTTAAACCAAATAGTCAATTGGCTAAAGATGCCAACTTAGAAGTCAATCAACGAGGTGGTATCGTTGTTGATGACTATTTAATGAGCAGTGACCCAAGCATTTATGCAATTGGGGATGCTGTTGAAATCAATGATTATGTCTTAGATAAACGCACCATGATTCCTTTAGCAGGACCTGCTAATAAACAAGGACGTATCGCTGCCGATAACATAATTGGTGGCAATCGTGTTAAATATCCTGGAACCATTGGAACCTCAATTGCGAAGATCTTTGATCAAACAGTCGCAACAACAGGGTACAATGAAAAAGGACTAAATCGAATTGGTTTAAAATATAAAGACGATTATCTCAAAGTGTTAATTCATCCTAATAGTCACGCTGGTTATTATCCTGGGGCTTTACCAATGACTATTAAATTAATATTTGATAAACAAGGAAAAGTGTTAGGTTCTCAAATTGTTGGGTACGATGGTGTCGACAAACGAATCGATACAATCTCTAGTGTGATTCATTTCAAAGGAACAATTTATGATTTAGTTGAATTGGAATGTGCCTATGCTCCACCTTATTCTTCAGCAAAAGATCCTGTTAATATGGTTGGATATGTTGCACAAGACGTCTTAGAAGGACTCACAGATCCTTTATTCTATGAAGAGTTAACAGAACAACATGTCGTCTTGGATATTCGAGAAAATCCAGAATTGATGGTTGGAACCTTTGACAACAGTGTTCACATTCCATTGAGTGAATTAAGAGAACGTTTAACAGAACTCAACAAAAATCAACTCTATGTGACAACGTGTGCTGTGGGATTAAGAGGCTATATTGCGGAAAGAATCCTAAAACAAGAAGGTTTTCAAGCCATGAACTTAATGGGTGGTCACAAGACGTATTCTTTACATAAACATCCATTAGAAAGAGGGACACAAGTGGTTGATGATAGTGGACATCCAGAATTTGAAGAAGTGAATACCGATGTCTTAGAATTAGATGCTTGTGGACTCAGTTGTCCAGGACCAATTATCGCTTTAAGCAACACAATTGATACGATGAAAAATCAACAAGTCGTCCATGTCGTGGCCTCTGACCCTGGGTTTATGAAAGACGTAGAGAGTTGGGCTCGCAACACCGGTCATGAATTGAAGAGTGTTGAAATGAAGAACAAACAAATCCATGCCATGATTCAAAAGAAAAGCTTGAGTGATGAACCAGTCGAAAAGAAGCGTCCTCACAAAGAGAAAACAATGATTATTTTCTCAAACGATTTGGATCGTGCAATCGCTAGCTTTGTAATTGCGACAGGTGCCGCTGCTATGGGAAACAAAGTGAATATGTTCTTTACCTTCTGGGGATTAAGTATTTTAAAGAAACCAGAACCTAAGACACAATCCAAAGAGATGATGGCCAAGATGTTCTCGATGATGTTACCTAAAACTTCTAAACAACTTAAACTTTCGAAGTTTAATATGGGTGGTATGGGATCTACAATGATGCGAAAAGTCATGGCTTCTAAGAATATCAGTTCTTTAGAAGAACTGATGGCTCAAGCCCAAAAAGCTGGAGTCAAGATGACAGCATGTCAAATGTCGATGGATGTCATGGGTATTACGGCAGATGAATTAATTGATGGGGTTGAAATTGGTGGAGTAGCTGCGATGCTTGAAGACAATGACAATTCGAACATGAATTTATTTATCTAATTAGTAATAATTCAATTATAGAACAGTTCTAGTATGGACTGTTCTTTTTTATCACTAAAGAAAGTTAATTGTGGTTAATTTTATCTGTTTTGATATGTCTTAATCTTGAATGATATGATAGAATAATAACGTTGAATAAAAGGAGAAAGCAATTGAATAATAAATTTGATGCCTATTTGACAGCAAGTTATCAGAAATACAGTAAGATCGTGTTAGTAGTTACTGTTATTTGTCTTGGCTTTGATGTTGGTTTGGCGTTAGGTTGGCTCATTGGGAACGGAATGTTTTATCTTAATATCGTGTTGAAGCACTGGTATGTTGATTATATTTTGACCATGAAGTCTTTTAATAAATTTCTTTATTTTATTTATTATGTCTTATCATTAGGGTTACTGATCTTGCCAAGTGTTCTAGGGTATTTTCTATGGGGTTTAAATGCTGTTTGGATGGCATTTTTTGGAACAATTGGTTTTAAGTTTTTTGTCTTCTTTAATGGTATCTTTATGGAGAGGGGGAATAGCAATAAACATTCAAGTTGAAGTCTATTCAATTATTTTGTTAACTGGACTTTTGTCACTCATCTTTGTTTGGTTTGGAAAACATATTAATCAACTGAAGATTGAGGAAAAACCAAAAGGAATTACGAATCTGGTAATTACGTATGTCTCAATGTTACGAAATGTCGTATTACAAAACATGGGATGGCGCGGCGAAAACTATGCAGCGTATATATCAACCATCTTTTTGTACATTTTAATTAGTAATATGTCGGGACTATTTGGTTTAAATCCGCCGACTGGAAACTATTCGGTGACATTGAGTTTTGCGTTAGTTTCTTGGTTTTTTATTCAGAAGGCCAGTATTCAAGCGAGTGGTTTGAAAAGTTATATTAAAGGGTTTTTCGAACCCATCTTCTTGTTTGTGATACCAAACTTTTTTGGGAAAATTGCCCCATTAATCTCATTGAGTTTGCGTATGTTTGGTAACGTGGTTGCTGGAGGGGTCATTATGACATTGCTCTATCAATTTACAGGATGGTTAACTTCCTTTGTGTTACCTGGAGAATTCAATATCTTAGGAATGGTGGTTGCACCGGTATTCCATGTTTATTTTGATATATTCTCCGCGTTTTTGCAGGCATTTATCTTTATATCATTAACCACAATCTTAACGAGTGTGGAATTTCCAACAGAAAATTAGAAAGAAAGAGGATTTTGAAAATGGATGTTAGTGTAGGAAGAGGTTTAATAGCAATTGGTGCTGGTATTGCCGTATTAACCGGTATGATGACAGGTTTAGGTCAAGGACTAGCTGCTTCTAAAGCAGTTGAGGCTGTTGGTAAAAACCCAGAAGCAGAAAGCAAAATTCGTTCAATGTTAATTTTAGGAGCAGGGATTGCGGAAACATGTGCGATCTATGGGATGCTCATTGCATTCTTATTAATGTTTGCGTTCTAAAATAACAAAGAAAGAAGGAGATTGTTTTGGTCGATATTTATGAAAAATTGTTTCCAAACATCATCACCTTACTTGTACAATGGGGAGCTACGTTTATACTTTATATGGTTTTTAAAAAGTATCTCTATCAACCAATTGTTACTTGGCTAGAGAAACGAGCTGCCAAGATGCAAGAAGAACTTGATCATGCGAAACAAAAAGAAGCATTAGCTGTTTTAGAGCACCAAAAAGCTCAACAAGTGTATAAAAGTGCTGTTGATGAATCAGCCGAATTGGTAAGTACTAGCCAATCGCAAGCACTTGCTGAAAAAGAGCTAATCTTAAAACAAGCACGAGTCGAAGCAGAAAACGTTTTTGTTAAAGCGAAAAAAGATATTGAAAATGAACGACAACAAATGTTGCGTGATGTTCAAGAAGAAATCGTCGATGTTGCTTTAGCGGCGTCTGAAAGACTCTTACAACAAGAAGTTAGTCAAGCTCATCAAAAAGAAGCGGTTGAACGTTTTATTGCGGAGCTTAGAAGCTAATGACAGACATTAGCTATCGTTATGGATTAGCACTCTATGAAGTGGCTAAAGAAGCGAATAAAGAACGGGATTATTTTGAGAAATTAAATATATTAGATGAAGTCTTTAAAGATGAAACACTTCAAAAGTTTTTTAAATCCAGAGATTTTGACAAAAGCTATAAGAAACAAGTCTTTCATTCGATTATTGCACTGGAAGACCAATCGTTAAAGAAATTTCTAGACTTGTTAATCGATCGTTATCGATTAAGTTTTTTCCACGAAATTAGAGATGTTTATGAACAAGCACTCTATCAAGATGAAAATATTAAAGTCGCTTATATCAAAAGCGCGACTGAACTAGACGAAAAACAGTTAGTTGAGTTGAAAGAAGCATTATCAACGAAGTATCAAGCAACCATTGACGCACGGGTTTCAATAGACAGTAGTTTAATTAGTGGCTTAATCGTCAAGATTGACGATGACATTATTGATTCAAGTTTAAAAAATCGTTTAGATCAATTGTCTCGTAAACTAAAAAAAGGAGTAGGACAACATGCAACTTAGACCAGAAGAAATAACTTCACTCATCAAACAACAAATAAAGGATTTTGAGTTTGATACACGTTCTGAAGATGTTGGACGTGTCATTCAAGTAGGAGATGGTATTGCTTTAATCTATGGTTTGGAAAATGCGATGGCAGGGGAATTGTTAAAATTCAAAAACGATGTCTATGGCATGGTTTTAAACCTTGAAACAGAACATGTCGGAGCTGTTTTAATGGGCGACGATACCCTCATAAAAGAAGGGGATGAAGTCTATCGTACCAAACACATCGTAACTGTTCCTGTCGGGGATGAGTTGTTAGGAAGAGTTGTCAATGCCTTAGGTCAACCCATTGATGGCAATGGCCCAATCAATACAACTAAAACACGTCCGATTGAACGAGTGGCTCCAGGAGTCATGACCCGTAAAAGTGTAAATGAGCCTTTACATACAGGAATCAAGATTATCGATTCGATGATTCCAATCGGTAGAGGTCAACGGGAATTAATCATTGGAGACCGTCAAACGGGTAAAACCGCAATTGCAATTGATACTATCATTAATCAAAAAGATCAAGATGTGATCTGTATTTATGTAGCAATTGGTCAAAAAGCATCGACTGTTGCTGCTATTCAACAAAAATTAATACAACACGATGCCATGAAATATTCAGTGATCGTGAGTTCAACTGCTTCAGAGCGTGCTCCGCTGCAATACATTGCGCCTTATGCAGGCTGTTCAATGGGAGAAGAATGGATGGAACAAGGAAAGCATGTTCTTATTATTTATGATGATTTAAGTAAGCATGCGGTATCCTATCGTACTATTTCATTACTATTGAAACGTCCAGCTGGACGTGAAGCGTATCCAGGAGATGTTTTCTATTTGCATTCTAGACTGTTAGAACGTTCCGCAAAACTGAATTCAAATTATGGTGGAGGGTCAATGACCGCTTTACCAATCATTGAAACACAAGCAGGCGACATTTCTGCTTATATTCCAACCAACGTCATTTCGATTACCGATGGACAATTGTATTTACTAAGTGATTACTTTAATGCTGGTATTCGTCCAGCGGTCGATAGTGGTATGTCAGTATCACGAGTTGGTTCAGCTGCTCAAACCAAGGCGATGAAACATGTATCGAAGTCTCTTAAATTAGAGTTGGCACAATACAGTGAAATGTTAAGTTTTGCTCAATTTGGTAGTGATGTTGATCAAGCAACACGTCGAGTTCTTTCACGTGGTGAACGATTAACAGAGCTGTTGAAACAAAATCAATATTTACCAATGTCCCAAGGATTAGTAGTCCTTAGCTTATTCTTAAACCGTTACAATTATTTAGACATGTTACCTGTTAATCACATTTCATCATTTGAACAACAAATGCATCGTGAGTTTAGTGTTAAGTTCCCTGAGATTATTGATGAGATTAACACAACAAATGATTTGAGTGATTCACTGATTGAAAAAATAAAAGGTATTTTGGATGAGTTGATGAATCGCTATCAAAAACAACATGGAATAGAAGACGATGGCGAATAATACTCACGAACTAAAAAGTAGACTGAAATCGATTCAATCCACACAAAAGATTACTAAAGCGATGCAGCTAGTAGCGGTTAGTAAGTTACAAAAGATTAAATCAGCTTACTTAAAGAATCGTAATTATTCACAAGGGTTGAGAGACATTATGATAGAAGTTTTGAGTTATAATGCATCGATTGAACATCCGATGTTACAACAACCAAAAATTGATGATAAGCCTTATTATATTGTTTTTTCATCCGATTTAGGGTTAGCAGGTGGTTACAGTACTAACCTCTTTAAGTACATTCATGAAAACAACATGAAACAAGCCCAATTGCACTGGATTGGTAAAAAAGGTTATACAAGATTCAAAGCAGAAGGATACAAAATAAGCAATGAATCTGTGATTTTAGGAGATAAAATCATTTACGAAGATATCCATAAACTCGGTGTAAAAGTTATTGAAAAGTTTAAGCACCATGAGATTACATCCATTAATGTTCTGTATACCAATTACGTTAACGCAACTACTTATGAGGTTGTGGCCCAAAAGGTGCTTCCAGTCACTCTTGATGAAAGAAAGATGGAGTTTAAAGAAATAATTTATAATCCATCGGCTCAAGAAATACTGGACAATTTGGTTCCTCGTTATGTTATCTCGGAAATTTATCAGTATTACATGTCATCCAAAACATCGGAATATTCATCCCGAAGAGTTTCGATGGAAAGTGCTACCGATAATGCTCAAGAATTAATTGATGATTTGCGTCTCGAATATAACAAGGTGAGACAACAAGCGATTACCCAAGAAATTACCGAAATAATATCGGGAACAATAGGAGGTTAGTATGCTAGAAGGAAAAATTAGTCAGGTTATCGGACCGGTCGTTGACGTTCGCTTTGATAACAATCATATACCAGCCATTTACAATGCCATTGAAGTTAAGATGAATGATAATTCGACACTTGTTTTAGAAGTGGCACAACACATTGGTGATGATGTTGTCCGTTGTATTGCGATGGCATCAACGGATGGTTTAGTCAGACAAATGACTGCAGTCGATACAGGACATCCAATTCGTGTCCCTGTAGGAAAGGCTGTACTAGGCCGGATGTTTAATGTGTTGGGATTACCAATCGACGAAATGCCAATGCCAAGTGATGTTGAAGCGTATTTGCCGATTCATCGTCAACCACCTGAATTCAAATATCAACAACCAATTGATGATATTCAAGAAACAGGCATCAAAGTTATCGATTTATTGTGTCCTTATCCAAAAGGAGGCAAAATTGGTCTATTTGGTGGGGCTGGAGTAGGTAAAACTGTTTTGATGCAAGAATTAATTCACAACATCGCTAAAGAACACAATGGATTGTCCGTTGTAGCTGGTGTTGGAGAAAGAACTCGTGAAGGAAATGATTTATACAATGAAATGAAAGATTCTGGTGTTTTGGATAAGACGGTTCTTGTGTATGGTCAAATGAATGAGTCACCAGGAGCAAGAATGCGAGTGGGTCTGTCTGGATTAACTATGGCAGAATACTTTAGAGATGATTATCACCAAGACGTCTTGTTGTTCATTGATAATATCTTCCGTTTTACTCAAGCGGGATCTGAGGTATCTGCTTTATTAGGCCGGATGCCATCAGCTGTTGGT
>CAZWPP010000010.1:0-5684 GCA_964635335.1 uncultured Erysipelothrix sp.
AGTTGATACTCAACTTCTTGTTGAATTTGTCTAACTAGTTCTTCTTGAATTTTTTGTTTCATCATCAATTCCTCCACTAAAAGTATACCATAAATAGCTTTCACCACTTATCGAAGACTATTGTTCAAAACAAACTTTTTGTAATTTAGCTCATACCTACTGATTATTCAGCTTTTAGGTTATAATAAAATAAAGGAGTACTCTTTATGGCTAAAATGTTAATTATTTATCACTCTGAACATCATATGAACACTAAAAAACTAGTAGAGGAAGCTTCAAAAGACTTAGATATTGTTTGTACATCCATTAAAGACTTTAACGAATCGTTATTAGATAGTGTGACACTTGTCGGTTTAGCTTCAGGTATTTTTTATGGAAAACATCACAAAGCTTTGATTGAATTTGTCGAAACTTACTACAAATTATTAGTAAACAAAGAGGTCTTTGTCATTTACACAGCAGGATCCAACAATCAACAGTTAGGATCTTATTTAGTTAGAAAATTAGAATATTATGATGTACCAGTCATTGGAACCTTTAGTTGTTTAGGATGGGATAGTTATGGACCGTATAAACTTATCGGTGGTGTATACAAAGACCATCCAACTCAAGAAGATATTCAAGCATTACGAAACAATCTACTTGGGATTTTATAGTTCCTTACAATATTGACACATTGTTTATTTTAGTAAAATTCTGTGTATAATGAAGAGAGAAAGTGAGAACCTTCATGCTACAGTTAATTAATGTTTCAAAATCCTTTGGAACCACTCAAGTTCTAAATAATATTAATTGGAAAGTAGAACCAAACAAAATCTATGGTTTGGTTGGAAAAAACGGAGTTGGGAAATCAACTCTTTTACGCTGTATCGCCGATGTATATCCAATAGACACAGGACAAATTTTGTATGACAATGTCAACGCTGCCGATAACCCTAACGTTAAACGCAAAGTAATCTTTGTCGCCGATGAACCATTCGAACTAAACCAATCATCCTTAAAACAACTCGTTGAATTTTATGAAATCTTTTATCCCCAGTTTAATCACAGTAAGTATGGCGAACTTATTTCATTGTTTGATTTTAATGAGAATCAATCAATTGAAAACATGTCAAAGGGACAAAAAAGACAATCATCCATGATCATCGCTTTAAGTCTCAACCCAGAACTATTGTTACTGGATGAAAGCTTTGATGGATTAGATCCAATTGTCAGAAATCGATTCATCGATTACTTAAAAGAACAAGAAGATTTAACTATTATTGTTTCTTCTCACAATGTTAATGATTTGGATACACTGTGTGATGAAATCTTAATCATTCAAGACAACTCATTAGTCACCAAAGAGAGTCTAGTTAAAGAAGAAGGACTCAACAAAGTTCAAATTGCTTTCACCTATGATATAACTAATCAACTGGATTTTTTACAACCTATCTCACACAAGGTAGAAGGAAGAGTTCACACTCTTGTTGTTAAACAATCCATTGATGACCTAAAACAAACACTACAACAGTTACACCCAGTACTCATCTATCCAATGGATTTGTCGCTCAATGAGCTCTTTGTTTTAAAACTTAAGGAGAAAGACAATGAATAAACTTTGGTCAAGAATAAATAGTCGTTATTTGAGTTTTCTTCTAAAACAAAATAGACGACTCATGGGATTCATGTTATTTGCTTTCTTTGTTATCATGCCATTTGCGGCATTCTTAACGATTTACAACAATCGCCTAAGTTACGAAGGAGCCCTCAGTAACTCTGTAACCTCAATGCTTTCACTCTCCTTAGTTATTTACATTATGGCAGCCCTAGTTTTGCCAGGATTATTGTTAGGCTATCTAATGGAAAAATCCAAAATGGACACTTACCAAACATTACCAATCAGAAAACAAGACCTGTTCTTTAATAAATACATTTTAATCCTATGCGTGCTCTTTATTCCCTATGCACTCAACTGGATATTCTCGTTGTTAGTCTACACGTTTTATGGTGGATTATCGATTGATTACTTACAAAATCTTCTTGATTTATTAATCATTCTCGCATTTACACCGTTATTAATTGGTATACCAATTTTCTCTCATTTAAACACTGGTCGTTTAGCCGACTCCATTATGTATGGAATCTTCTTACATTTATCACAATTCCTGGCATATATTGGCTTACCACTATTGTTTAACAAACTGTTTGGTCTAAGAGACAGTATCACCGGATTCTGGCAATCGCTGATATCCTATGATATTTCCTTATTCAATTTAGTGTTTGACAACAAGTTTTATATTTCAACAATCTTCTGGATACTCTTAGGAGTTGTACTTTACTTTATCAATCAATATTTCTACGCTAAAAGACCCGTTCAAGATATCGGAAAACCAGTGTTAAATAATTGGTTTTTCCCAGTTGTCTCTACTTACTTAATCTCGATATTCTTCGGACTACTGCTCTTAAGCTTTATGGATTCAACAAACTACATAAACGGAATTGTTTTACCATTCCTAATCACCTTAGTCATTTATCTTGGCTTAGATATCATTAACAATCGTGGATTCAAATATTCCCTTAGAGCTACTTTGATTTTCACCATGATTGCTGTTATTGTAACCATCATTACTTATGGTGTCGTCGGAACTGGACTTTTTGGGTTGACACGACAAATTCCTAAAACCGATAGCTATACAAATATTAACGTGTTTTCAACTGTTAAGTTTAAAGACAGCAATCTATTATCAACACAAGAAAGAAAAGAATTCTATAATCTTTCGGGTACTGATATGGGTGAAAGTGATATTTATTACATCACGCTCACTTCCTCAGAAGACCGAGCTGAGTTTCAACAAAATCATAAAAGAATGATTGATGCTTACTATACGTTAGGAAACGATGTCCTTAATAATAGTTACTTCTTCGTCAATGAGTCTGTTGAATTTAACAACCAGTTCCCAGACTATACTAAAAATCCGGAAATCTGGAATGGAGGAAACTTCTATTTCTTGTATATGGATGACACGGCCGTTGTCATGAAACGGAGTTATTATTTAGATCAAACATTTTATGATTATCTATTTTCAAAAAAATGATATTTGTTGTCGAATTATCTCAGTATGATATAATAACTTCAAGAATGATAATCATTATTGGAAAGGAACGTACATGAGTATAAAGACAACGAACCAACGTGAACGAATCTATGAAGTAGTACGGGATGCTCATGCTCATTTAACAGCTGATCAAGTATACGGTATTTTAAAACAAGAAGATCACTCCATTGGAGTTGCGACAGTCTATCGAAACTTAAAATATCTTTATGAACATAAAATCATTAACCGAATACAGCATCCAGATTATGGATATGTCTATGACGCAAATTTATCGTATCACTATCATTTCCACTGTATCGAATGCAACAAAATGCGAGACATTGTCGATCTCTATGATGAAAAACTAAACCGAGATGTTGAACAGAAATTTGGTGGCAAAGTAATGAGTCACATGACCGTCTTTCACGGTATTTGTGATGACTGTTTAAGCATAAAAGAAAAGAAAACAAATTAACAGGACTTCCCTTGGTGGAAAGTCCTGTTTTTTTTGGTCTATTTAAGAAGGGGACTTTTACATCTGAAACAAACATCCTTTTTGATGTCGCACTTTGTCCCACATGCATTACAAAATACAATAGTATCCTTGCTTTTATCATACTTTTCATAAGTGTTTAATCCTGAATGATGGCGAACTTTCTCTCCCACTTGAAAATAATTGTACTTCGTATCATCATCTTCTGATATCAGTTGATAATCTTTTCCATTTCCATCTTCTTTAATGTGAACCACATACTCAGTATAGTATTGGATGTAATCATCTCACACTACTTTGGTGACGTCTTTTTGATTAACCGTTTTGTTGACCACAACTCCATCCCATGTCTTAGTTCTTTTTCTACCAACAATACCAAAAAGAGCAATCAGTAAAAACATTGCTCCAATCCCTAAACCAATGTACAATGCTTCAGGATTGTACATTTCATCACTTATTTCCCCATAAATATAAAAACCAACCACAACAATAAATGCCAAAATTATAGAAAACATGAAAGACCAACATCTAGTGTTATTAAGATACTTCTTGAAAGCTGGATCATTAATTTTTGATGAATATCCCATTGTTTTTATCCTTTCAGCATTAGCAACTGAAACCTTTTTTTAGTTGATTGCATTTGGTATTTTCATCTACCAAGGCTCCACGGTAATGACAATAAATAATCAAGTTGTTTCTTTGACAGACATTATACGCCTACAATCTGTATGATTTCCTTAAGTCTTAATTATTTTGTTATGACCTAATTTGTCAACCCGAGAAGAATATTCTTACGGTTGATATAGCTCGGTTGGAATTGGATAATCTGGAAACTGGTTATCCATTTTCCCGAGATAAACATCTTTACTATCTCTTTCCAACAAATAATACTTAGGTTCCGTTTGCCCTTTTTCAGTAATTGTAAAACTATAGTACATCTTCTCAATAGTTTCACCCTCAAATGTGTATTCTAATCCCGGTCCTTGTACTACTTCACTTCCCTCAAAAATCTTGTTCATGATTTCGTTTGCTTCTTGAAAACTGGCAACAAAATAAGAATCACCCATCAATTCAACTGCTTTAATTGTGTCACCTTGCTGTTGATCTTTTAAACCAATGAAAATTATTGGTTCGTTTCTCTCAATCTGAAAATAACATTGAATTTTCATCTTCTCTTGTGGATTTAAATAGAATACACTGTCTTCAAAGCCATCTCTAGTGTACTGTGAATCTATAAGTTTCTTATTTGAAGAATAAAAGAAAGCTCCTTCTTGACTTTCAACGGTAGTAATCAACCCCACAAGATGACTTAATTCAAGCTTTTGATTGGAAGTATTCTCAATCTCATAATTCACAAATACATACATACCATCGGTAACATCATCAAAAATTACAGAATCCTGTTCATTCATTGATTTGAGAATATTCGTTTTATACATGGATTCAACTGTTATGCGATAATCCTTCATTTCCACCAGTTCATTCATCTTTGAAAGTTCAATTTTATTTGTTGGTTGGCTGTTTTCAACCATTAAATACTCTTTTCGATTGGAACCATCAGTCTTCATGACTACTGATTTAAATTCAAAACTACTAAGATTCATATCAAGATAATTGATCCAATCACCACTAACATTCACTAAGAATGGATTAGAATCATTAATTAACTGACTATCCGACCCATCCAATTTCATTTTCATGAAACTCGGTTTATCATTCTCTTTAGCCCCATAATAAACCCAATCCTTAGTAACATTAAAAACTGAAACTGGACTTTTTGATAAGGCGCTTCCTTCTGAACCATCGATTTTCATCTTGTATAATCGTTGATCACTTTCATCTTGATAAAAGATAACCCCATCAAATACATTAAACTGGTTAATTTTCTTATCACTAACTTTTGATTCTTGTTGATCTATTTTGAATAGCTGCTTTTCTTTGTTAATAAAATAAACTCGATTATCTTCAAGATTAAAACTAATCACCTCTTGTTCACTCAACTGCTTTGTGGTGTTATCTTCTAAATCCATCCTAAACAACTTGTCGTTTTCCAAGTAAACCAATGTATCCTGATCAATCATCATTCTAGATACTTCAAAACTCGATACAACTTC